>DASUKT010000206.1:0-2107 GCA_036278575.1 Pseudolabrys sp.
GGGCCCTCAGGGCGCCGGCGCACTGGTGTGCCGCGGCAATATTCATCTCAGTGAACCGCTCATCAGGGGCGGCGGCCAGGAGCGTGGCCGGCGTGCAGGCACGGAGAACGTCGCCGCTATTGCCGGGTTCGGCGCCGCCGCCGAGGCGGCAGGCAAAACGCGTCACGCCGAAGGTAAGCGCATGATGAAATTGCGCGACAGCTTTGAAGCAGGGTTAAGAGCGGCAACCGCCAATGTGGTGATCTTTGGCGCGAACGCATCGCGCTTGCCAAACACGACCCTTTTCACTGTTCCCGGTCTCAAGGCCGAAACGGCGGTAATTTCCTTCGATCTCAACGGGATAGCGGTTTCCTCCGGCTCGGCGTGCTCATCCGGGAAGGTGCAGGCTTCCCATGTGCTTGCCGCCATGGGGATGGAACCAGCCCTGTCGCGTGGCGCGGTGCGCGTCAGCCGCGGCTGGGAAACGACCGAGGACGATATCGAAAGACTGTTGGTTGCTTGGAATAAGGTCGCATCGTCATTACTTAAGAATCGAGCCAAACAGGGCATTGCCGCCTGAGGCGGCGGTGCAAACGAAGGGTGATCGGCGCGACGAGCGAACGACCATAACCGACAAATCCAACCCGCGGTCCTTGAAACCGTGAGCGGAGGGAAGAATGCCGGCCGTACAAGAGACCGTCGAGCAGGTCCGCCGTATCGACGTTGATCAATACAAGTATGGATTCGAGACACTGATCGAATCCGACAAGGCCCCGAAAGGCCTTTCGGAAGACACGATCCGTTTCATCTCGGCCAAGAAGAACGAGCCCGACTGGATGCTCGCGTGGCGGCTGGAGGCTTATCGCCGCTGGCTCACCATGCGCGAGCCGACCTGGGCGCGCGTGAACTATCCGAAGATCGACTACCAGAGCTATTACTATTACGCCGCGCCGAAGAAAAAGACGCTGGCTTCGCTCGACGAGGTCGACCCGGAAATCCTGCGCACCTATGAAAAGCTTGGCATCCCGCTGCGCGAGCAGGAAATCCTCGCCGGCGTGGAGAAGGGCGACGGCACGCGCTCGCGCGTGGCGGTTGACGCGGTGTTCGATTCCGTTTCGGTTGCAACGACATTCAAAGCAGAGCTCAAGAAAGCCGGCGTGATCTTCATGCCGATTTCGGAAGCGATCCGCGAGCATCCGGAACTGGTGAAGAAATATCTCGGCTCCGTCGTGCCCACTTCCGACAATTTCTTCGCAACGCTCAACTCGGCGGTGTTTTCCGATGGCTCGTTCGTCTACGTGCCCGAGGGTGTGCGCTGTCCGATGGAGCTGTCGACCTATTTCCGCATCAACGAGAAATCGACCGGCCAGTTCGAACGCACCCTCATCATCGCCGACAAGGGTGCTTACGTGAGTTATCTCGAAGGCTGCACCGCACCGATGCGTGATGAAAATCAGCTGCACGCGGCAGTGGTCGAACTCGTCGCGCTCGACGATGCCGAGATCAAGTATTCGACCGTGCAGAACTGGTATCCCGGCGACGCCGAAGGTAAGGGCGGAATTTTTAACTTCGTCACCAAGCGTGGCGATTGCCGCGGTCCGCGCTCAAAGATCTCATGGACGCAGGTCGAGACCGGTTCGGCAATTACCTGGAAATATCCGAGTTGCATTTTGCGCGGCGACAATTCGCGCGGCGAGTTCTATTCGATCGCCATCTCGAACGGTTACCAGCAGGTCGACAGCGGCACCAAGATGCTGCACCTCGGAAAGAACACGACGAGCCGTATCATTTCCAAAGGAATCGCGGCGGGTAAATCCAATAACACCTATCGCGGCCTCGTCTCGGCGCACCGCAAGGCCAAAGGCGCGCGCAACTTCACAAATTGCGATTCGCTCCTGATCGGCGACCAGTGTGGCGCGCACACCGTTCCTTACATCGAGGCGAAGAATTCGTCGGCTACGTTCGAGCACGAAGCCACGACATCGAAGATTTCCGAGGACACGCTGTTCTACTGCCGCCAGCGCGGCATGTCGGCGGAAGAGGCAACCGCGCTTGTCGTCAACGGCTTCGTGAAGGACGTCTTGCAGCAGTTGCCTATGGAGTTTGCGGTTGAGGCGCAGAAGCTGAT
>DASUKT010000207.1:0-4638 GCA_036278575.1 Pseudolabrys sp.
GCACGATTTGCGTTATGCCGGCGAAAGCAGCACCGACAAACTCAAGCGCGTCCGTGCGGAAATTGGGAAATTGCGTGCCGATGCGCTGGTGATTTCGGACCCGCAGAACGTGGCCTGGACCTTCAACATCCGCGGCAGCGATGTCGCGCATACGCCGTTGCCGCTCGCTTTCGCGCTGGTTCCAAGAGAAGGCACGCCCGCGCTCTATATCGACGGCCGCAAGCTCGACAACCAGGTGCGTCACACGCTGGAAGATATCGCCGACGTGCGCGCGCCCGACGAGATCATCCGCGATCTTTCAACGCTTAAAGGCAAGACGGTACGCCTCGATCAGGCGAGCGCCGCCGATGCATTGACGCGGCTGATTGTGGACGCAGGCGGCAAAGTCACGCGCGGCGCCGACCCGATCACGGCGATGAAGGCGATCAAGAACAAGGCGGAGATCGCCGGGTCGCACGCCGCGCACAAGCGCGACGGTGCGGCGATGGTGCGCTTTCTCGCCTGGTTCGATAAAGAAGCGCCGAAAGGCAAGCTCACCGAGATCGATGCGGTGGCGGCGCTGGAAAGCTTCCGCCGCGACACCGGCACGCTCAAGGATATCTCGTTTCCGACGATATCGGGCAGCGGACCAAACGGCGCCATCGTGCATTATCGTGTCACCCAAAGCAGCAACCGCCGCATTCGCAAGAACGAATTGTTCCTGATCGACTCCGGCGCGCAGTATGAAGACGGCACGACCGACATCACAAGAACCGTCACCGTCGGCAAGCCGAGCGCGGAAATGCGCGATCGCTTCACGCGGGTGCTCAAGGGGCACATCGCCATTGCCACCGCCGTCTTTCCGGAAAATACGACCGGCGCCCAGCTCGATCCGCTGGCGCGCACGGCGCTGTGGCAGGTCGGCCTCGATTTCGACCATGGCACCGGGCATGGTGTCGGCAGCTATCTCTCGGTGCACGAGGGCCCGGCGCGCATTTCCAAACTCGGCACCGTGGCGCTGCGACGCGGAATGATTCTCTCGAATGAGCCCGGCTATTACAAACCCGCCGCTTACGGCATCCGCACTGAAAACCTGGTGCTGGTGATCGCCGAGCCCGAGCCGAAAGGCGCCGAAAAGCCGCTCAACGCTTTTGAAACACTGACGCTCGCGCCGATCGACCGGCGGCTGATCGACGTGAAGATGCTGACACCAAAAGAACGCGCTTGGGTCAACGGCTACCACAAACGCGTGCGCGATATGATCGGCCCGCTGGTGGATACCAAGACGCGGAAATGGCTGAAGGCAGCGACGCGGCCGCTGTAGATTAAGACGGCACTTTTTCTCGCCTGACAGCATCAAGAAAAGCCGCGATGCCGCTGCGCGATTTCAGATGGTGGACTCTCTTTGTCGCCGCCGCTTCCGCGACAAGCTGCCGATATTTTGGCGTCATATGTCTATGGCAGAGCGGGATCACCCGAAAGCTCGACATGGTGCTGCTCCAGAGCGGACTGTTGTCCGGCCATCCCTCCGGTGCGGTGAACAGCCCCTTGATGAATCGCTTGCTGACGAACCAGTAGTGCGTAATGAGCGGAAGATCGACATAGACCAACGTGTCGGCTACGGCGAAGCGCTCGAAGGCTGTCGCGGTCGTGCCATAGCCGTCGATGATCCATTCCCCGCGGCCGAGAAGTTCGGCGTGCGCCTTCAGATAGTCCTCGTGTGAAACAGGGTCGCCACCCGGCCTGAACTGGATCTTGTCAATGACATGGAGCGGCAGGCCGGTCAGTGCGGCGAGTTGTGACGCCAGCCTCGATTTGCCGCCGCCGGCATTGCCGAACACCGCGACCCGTTTCATCTTGCCGCCCGCCGCGATCTTACGAAATCAGATTCAACCACTCGTCCTCGCTCAGCACCTTGACACCGAGCTTCTGCGCATCCGCGAGCTTCGAGCCCGCGCCGGGGCCCGCCACGACGTAATCGGTTTTCTTCGAAACGGAGCCTGAGGCTTTGGCGCCGAGCCGTTCGGCCTGCGCTTTTGCCTCTTCGCGCGTCATCTTTTCCAGCGAGCCGGTGAACACCACTGTCTTGCCGGCAACGGGGCTGTTGGATTTCGGCCTTTCCGCATCGAGGATTTTCACCTGCTTCGTCAGCCGTTCGACGATGCCGCGGTTATGGCTCTCCTTGAAGTAGGCCTTCACCGCATCGATCACGGTATCGCCGATCTGGTCGAGCGCATCCATCTCGGCGGCAGCATCCACGTCATCTTTTGCGACCTTCAGCGCCGCATCGTGAAAGGCTTTCCACGAGCCGTAACCGCGCGCCAGCGCGAGCGCTGTCGTTTCGCCGACCTGGCGAATGCCCAGCGCATAAATGAAGCGGTCGAGACTGATCTCGCGCCGCGCCTCAATGGCGTTGAACAGATTCCGCACCGAGACTTCGCCGAAGCCTTCGATTTCTTCCAGCTTGATCTTCTTGTTGCGCTCGGGAAGCGTGAAGATATCTGCTGGCTCCTTCAGCCATTCCTTCTCGAAGAACAGTTCGATCTGTTTCTCACCCAGCCCCTCGATATCGAAGGCGCGGCGGGAGACGAAATGTTTCAAGTGCTCGATCTTCTGATAGGGGCAAGCGAATTCGCCGGAGCAACGATTGCGGGCGCCCTCTTCGCCAGTTGCGGTCGTCTCACGCACGACATCGGTGTGCAGATAACAGGGACATTTTTTCGGGAACTGATAAAGCTTGGCATCTTTCGGTCGCTTGTCGAGCACGATGTCGACGACCTGCGGAATGACGTCGCCGGCACGCTGGATAATAACCGTATCGCCGATGCGGATGTCGCGGCCCTCGCGCAACACCTCGCCGCTGTTGCCGATGCCCTTGATGTAATCCTCGTTGTGCAGCGTGGCGTTCTGCACGATGACACCACCGACGCCGACCGGCTCGAGCTGCGCGGTCGGCGTGAGCACGCCGGTTCGGCCGACTGTGATCAGCACGCCTTTGACCACCGTCATCGCGCGCTCGGCGGGAAATTTGTGCGCGATCGCCCAGCGCGGGCTACGTGAGACGAAGCCGAGACGCTCCTGCCAGTCGATGCGATCAACTTTATAGACAACGCCGTCGATGTCGTAGTCGAGCTCGGCGCGGTGCTCTTCGATCTTTTGATGAAACGCCAGCAGGTCCCCGGTCGAACGGCAAAGCTTCGTGAGCGGGTTGGTCTTGAAGCCGCAGGTCTCGAACCACTTGATCATGCCCGATTGGGTATCCGCCGGCATGTCGCTCATCTCGCCCCAGGCATAGGCGAAGAAGCCGAGCGGGCGGGAGGCGGTGATCGCCGGATCTTTCTGGCGCAACGAGCCCGCCGCCGAGTTGCGCGGATTGGCGAAAATCTGGCCGCCGGCTTCCTTCTGCCTTTCGTTCAGCGCGAGGAAGGCCTTCTTGGTCATATAAACCTCGCCACGCACTTCGCAGATTTTCGGCACGTTGCGGCCTTTGAGCTTCTTCGGCACGTCTTCGAGCGTGCGGATGTTGGCGGTGACATCCTCGCCCTCGAAGCCGTCGCCGCGCGTCGCGCCGGTGACGAGCTCGCCGTCCTCGTAGCGCAACGACATGGAAAGGCCATCGATCTTCGGCTCGGCGCTGAAGGCGATCTTTTCGTCTTCGCCTAATTTGAGGAAACGCCGGATGCGCGCGGCAAAGTCGGTCACATCTGCGTCGTTGAACGCATTGTCGAGCGAAAGCATCGGCAGCGCATGGCGCACTTTCTTGAATTTGCCGGTGGGCGCGGTGCCGACCTTGAGCGACAACGACTCAAGCGTGCGCAAATCGGGAAAGCGAGCTTCGATCGCGTTGTAGCGTTGGCGCAGTGCGTCATACTCGGCGTCGCTGATCGTCGGCGCATCGTTCTGATAATAACGCTTGTCGTGCTCCGCGATTTCTTTTGTCAGGCGCGCGTGCTCCGCCGCC
Source organism: Pseudolabrys sp. (assembly GCA_036278575.1). Classification (GTDB taxonomy): domain Bacteria; phylum Pseudomonadota; class Alphaproteobacteria; order Rhizobiales; family Xanthobacteraceae; genus Pseudolabrys. Next base: position 3,941 of record DASUKT010000207.1, read on the forward strand.
GCCTGCTTGGCGGTGAGGAAGTCGACGGGAGTCTTGTCGGTGCGGAGTTTGGGCATATTCTCGTCATTCCGGGGCGCGCCAAAGGCGCGAGCCCGGAATCCATAATCCCGGCGCTCGATGTATTACGTTTATCTTCTGGCAAGTGGCAAGCATGGAACGCTTTACCTTGGCGTCACGGATGATTTGGTTCGCCGTAACTATGAACACCGAAACAAAATAGTGCGCGGCTTCACGGCACGCTACGGCGTCGTCCGCCTCGTGTGGTTTGAGACATACGACGGTCCGACGACGGCCATTGCACGGGAAAAGGAAATCAAGAAATGGCGCCGCAACTGGAAAATTCGCCTGATCGAAGAGGATAATCCTGACTGGTCGGATTTATATTCTTCGATAACACGTTAGACCGGGCTTATGGATTCCGGGCTCGCCGCTTCGCGGCGACCCGGAATGACAAGGAAATCGATCCCGGAAGACTACGGCCGGGATGACTACCCCGCCGCCTTGATCAGGCGTTCGGCGGCGGCGCGGGCTTCCTTCGTGATCTCGGCGCCGGCCAGCATACGCGCGATCTCCTCACGGCGATGGTCGGCAGCGACTTCGGTCACGCGGGTGGCAACGCGCCTACCCTTCTCCAATGTATCTTTGCTGATGACGTAGTGACGGTCCGCCCGCGCGGCCACCTGCGGCGCATGCGTCAC
>DASUKT010000208.1:0-6763 GCA_036278575.1 Pseudolabrys sp.
CTTGCCGATCATGCCGCCGTAATAAGCGACCGCGGCCGACAATCCGGGAATGCGGCAGGCTGCGAGAAACGCCGCGGTGCCGCCCATGCAAAATCCGATCACACCGACGGGACCGACGCCTTTCAGCTCCGCGGCGGCCGCCGCCATGTCGTGCACCATGTGGTCCCAATTGAGATTGCCGATATGGCTGCGGGCATGCGCGATCTCGTCGGGCGTATAACCGCTTTCGAAGTTGCGCACGAAGCGGTCGAACACGGCGGGCGCAACTGCCGCATAGCCCATCCCGGCGAGCCGGTCGCAGACGGCGCGGATGTGCCGATTGACGCCGAAAATTTCCTGGATCACCACCAGCCCGCCTTTCGGCGCGCCTTGCGGATCGGCGCGATAGGCGCCGAGCGAGTGCTTGTCGGCCGTGGTGAGTGTGAACTGCTTACCCAAATGAACCTCCCATCAGTACGCGATTTTCTTTGAAGGCCTTACCGCCCGCGCCGTCCTTAGCATAGAGAGAAGCGATGCTAAATCCTCATGCTGAGGAGCGTCGCGCAAGCGACGCGTCTTAAAAGCATGAGGCCACCTCATTCCTTCGAGAAGGCCCGGCTGTGCCGGCCTCTCAGGATGACGTGGAGGATCGGCCTTGCAAGCCGAACGCCTGCGCCAAAAGCTCGTAAGAATGTTTGCGCGCCTCATGGCTATGAATCATGGTCGTGACCATCATCTCGTCGGCCTTGGTCGCCGCGATCAACGGCTCCAGCCGCGCCATCACGCTTTTTTGACCGCCGACGAACAGCCGTGCGCGGTTTTGCGCCATGCGCGCGCGATCGACCGGCGAATAGTCGTAAGCTGCGGCTTCTTCCGGCGAGGCGAGCGGTTGATATTCGCCCTTGGCGCGCCGCACGAAATTGAGATCGACCGTGCTTGCAAGCCGCTCCGCTTCATCATCGGAATCGGCGCAGACGACATGCACCGTCAAAATTCCGTACGGTGTCGCGTGGGCCGGCGAGGGACGGAAGTTGTCGCGGTAAAGCCGCATCGCTTCGACTGCGTCGAAATTCGCGAAGTGGTGCGCGAACGCGAACGCCGCACCGATCTGGGCCGACAATTGTGCGCTGTAGTCGGACGAGCCGAGCAGATAGATCGGGGGCAAGGGAACGTCGGCGGGCATCGCGCGTATCTTGCGAAACGGATGGCCTTCGGGAAAGGCGCGCGACTCCAGCAGCATCAGTTCCTGGAACCGCTCCAGGAAATCGTCGTCTTCGCTGATGCCCTGCCGGCGGCGGAGCGCATAGGAGGTAGCCGGGTCGGTGCCGGGCGCACGGCCAAGACCGAGATCGATGCGCCCCGGATAAAGGCCTTCCAAAAGCTTGAATCGTTCCGCCACCATCAGCGGTGCATGGTTCGGAAGCATCACGCCGCCGGAGCCGACCCGTAGATGCTTCGTGATCGCGGCGATCTGTCCCATCATCAAGTCGGGCGCGGCGCTCGCGATGGAAGGAAGATTATGGTGCTCGGCCACCCAATAGCGCGTGAAGCCGAGACGATCCGCCAGACGCGCAAGATCGAGCGTGTTGCGCAATGACGTTGCGCCGGTTGAGCCGGTAACGACGGGCGACAGGTCGAGGATGGAAAGAGGAACCATGGCGGGCGGCTCGCACTATAGCATGGTTTGATCCCGCTCTCGCGCAGCCTGCCGTGCCTGTGGTAGAGCGGAGCCAGAGAAGGACACGACCGCATGGTTTCGTTGACCGAATGGAAAGTGCCGGTCTCCGCGCAGCCGCGGCAGGAGGACTATCCTTATGACCTCAACGTCGCATTGAGCGCCGTTGTCGGCCTGCACGCGATCATTCCGCCGAGCGCCTTCACCGCCGAGACGCTCGGCGTCGAGCGCGCCGGCAACGGCGTGCTGATCGAGGGCGGCATCGTTCTCACCATCGGCTATCTCATTACGGAAGCTTCCACGATCTGGCTGCATCTCGGCGATGGCCGCGTCATCGAAGGCCATGCACTCGGCTACGATCAGGAAACCGGCTTCGGTCTTGTGCAGCCGCTCGGGCGCTACGAATTGCCTTCGCTGAAACTGGGGTCGTCGGCGGCGCTGCAAGTCGGCGAACGCGTCGTTACCGGAGGTGCCGGCGGGCGTACGCGCTCGGTTGCCGCGCGCGTTGCGGCGAAGCAGGAATTCGCCGGATATTGGGAATACGTGCTCAACGAGGCGATCTTCACCCATCCGGCGCACCCGAACTGGGGCGGCACCGCGCTCATTTCATCGCAAGGCGAGCTGGTCGGCATAGGCTCGTTGCAGGTCGAGCGCGAACGCGGCGGCAAAAACGAAAATCTCAACATGATCGTGCCGATTGATCTGTTCAAACCGATTGCCGACGACATGATGAAGTTCGGGCGCGCCAACCGGCCGCAACGGCCATGGCTTGGCGTTTACTCGACCGAAATCGAAGACAAGGTGGTGGTGGTCGGTGTCGCGCCCAAGGGGCCGGCCGCGCGCGCGGAAATCAAAGTCGGCGACGTCATCCTTTCGGTGGCCAAGGAAAATGTGACGACGCTCGCAGGCCTTTACCGGCGCATCTGGTCGCTGGGCAGTGCCGGCGTGGAAGTGCCGCTGACGCTCTATCGCGAGGGGGTGACTTTCGACGTGCGCGTCAATTCATCGGATCGCGCCAAATTCCTCAAGGGCCCGAGTTTGCACTGATAATCGGCCCGATAAGAGTTCATTCATCACGTTGATTAAGCTCTGCGCGCCGGAAGATTGAAACAAATTGAATCGGCGGCCTTAGTGAAGTGACAGAAACCGTCGGCTAGAATTTTCGCGTCAATCCGGAAATTCGTTGCACGGTCAATGTCCGCGAAACTCGTCAAAAAGCTCATCGACAATCTCAATATCCTGGTTGTCGACGGCAATCCCTACATGCGCAAGGTTACGCGCGTCATGCTGATGAATCTCGGCGCCAAGCAGGTCGCCGAAGCAGGCGACGGGCTTTCGGCGCTCGAGTCGATCCGCACTACCGATCCGGACGTGATGCTGATCGAATGGGACCTGCCGGTCCTGAGCGGTCCCGAAGTGACCCGCATCGTGCGCTCGCCCGGCGTTTTTCCCCGTCCCAATCTTCCGATCGTCATGCTGACGGCGTACGCCGGGCGCCAATACGTTCACGAGGCCATGCGCGCCGGCGTGCACGAGTTCCTCATCAAGCCGACGTCGCCGAAGGCCCTGCAGGACCGGCTGGTGTCGATCATGTTGCGACCGCGTCAGATGCTGCAACTTGGCAAGTACTACGTGCCCGCGCCGCGCCGGACAGCCGCCCGCGAGTTGCCGCATGTCGAGGAGCTTCCGCAGCTCGCACAGATGCGCGAGCTCAACGCGCTGCAGGCGGTTGCCTGAATTGGATTACGTACGCGTTTCCAATTCTTCGACGGCATCGACGCGATTGGGGTAAAACGCGAGATAGCCGGCGATCTGCGCGACGGCAGAATAGGGCGCCTCGTAACTCCACACCGCGTTCTCGCCGCGGCCCGCCTTGCCGCCGATCGAGAAGTAGCTCGCGTCGCCTTTGTAAGGGCAGTGCGTCGAATGCTCCGTGCGCTGGAGCTGCGTCATGTCCACGTCGTCGCGCGGGATGTATTGCACGGGGGGATAACTGGCCTCCTTCAACGTCAGCGATTTTGTCGTGTCGGCGATTACCTTGCCGGCGAACGTCACGCGCACGCGGTTAAGATTGCGGCTGATGGAGATCGGATGGTCGGGTCCGGGCTGCCTCATGGCGTGTGCCTCTCGACGATTCGTGTGTCCCCAAAAATATAAGATGGCGAAAGCCCGATGCCAGTCCGGCTAAACGCGCGGAAAATCATAAAGCCGTGCGGGGTTATCGACCAGCACCGCCTGCCGCGTTTGCCGATCCGGCGTCCAATCCAGCAGTACCTGCAAAAGGCGAGCGGCGTCCGGCACCGGTCCGTCGGGCCGCGGATGCGGCCAGTCCGTTCCCCAAACGAGATTGCCCGCATTGGCGGCAACGAGCGCATCGTGGAACGGCTTGGCCTCGCGATAATCGGGCGCGGTCGCGCCGAGCCGATAGGCGCCGGATAATTTCGCCCAGAATTTCCCTTCGCCCACGCCGCGCAGCAGCGCCTGGAAGCCCGGATGATTGACGCCGTGATGGTGCTCCATGCGGCCCATGTGATCGACCACGATTGGCACCGGCACGCGCGCAACCGCCGGCAGCATCTCCGGTAAATCGCGCGTGTCGAGCCAGAGCTGCAAATGCCAGCCGAGATCGGCCATCGCCCCAAACAGCGGCTCGATTTCGGCAAGCCGCACGCCATTTTGATAGAACGGCTTGCCGTCGCGGCGGAATTCATTGGCGCGCAACCCGCGCACGCCGGCGGCATGCCATTCTTTCAGCTTTGCGGCATTCAACTCCGCACCGCCGACCGCCACGCCGCGTAGCCGCTCCGGCTCGCGCGTCAGCGCATCGAGCGTTGCACGATTGTCGCGGCCATAGGCGCTCGGCTGCACGATAACGCCACGCTCGAAGCCGAGCCGGTCGAGCAGCGCGAGATAGGATTCGAGCGGCGCGTCCTCGGGCGTGTAGCTGCGCGGCTCGGCATAGGGAAAACGCGATGCCGGGCCGAACACATGGCAATGGCAATCGCACGCGCCGCGCGGAGGCCGCGAAGCGCTCATCGCGGTTTAAGGCCTGCAAGCTTTGCCGCCTCGCGTGAATGTGCGTATTCGGAATGGATGAATTTGCCGAACCCTTCGGGCGTCATCTGATCCGCCGTTGCGATTTCCGAGCCCATGTTGCGCAACTTCCCGGCGGAGGCCGAATTGCCGCTCAGCGTCTTGACCACGGACGCTTGCAGCTTTGCGACGACGTCCTTGGGCGTGTGCGCGGGCGCGACGATGCCGATGTAACTCGACGCCACGAAGTCTTTCACGCCGCCTTCGATCATGGTCGGCACTTCCGGCGCAAGCTTCGAGCGCTTCACTGCCGCAATGCCGACGATGCGCGCCTTGCCGCCTTTGTGCTGCGGCAGAGCCGTGGAGAATTCCGTCATCGCCGCCTGGATGTGCCCGCTGATCAGATCCGGCAACAGCGAGCCGCCGCTGCGATAGGGCACGTGCACGAGCTTTGCGCCGGTCTGCGCGTTGAAGCGCGCGAGCGTCATGTGCGTGGCGCTACCGACGCCGCTGGTCGCGATGCTAACCTGCTGTTTCTGCGACAGCGCGATCAGTTCGGGAATGGTTTTTGCGGGAAGCGAATTGGTGACGATGATGACGTGCGGCACGTAGCTTGTGAGCGCGACCGGCGCCAAGTCCTTGAGCGGATCGTAGGTCATCTTGGCCTGCACGAACGGGTTGACCGTCAGCGGCCCGTTCGAGCCGACGAGCAGCAGGTAGCCATCCGGCGTCGCATGCGCGACCAGTTCGGCGCCGATGCTGCCGCCGGCCCCGCCGCGATTGTCGACGACCACCGTTTGCTTGAGCGCGTCCGACATCCCTTGTCCCACCAGCCGGCCGACGATGTCGGCATTGCCGCCCGGCGCGAACGGCACGACAAGGTGAATCGGCCTGTCGGGATAGGCCGCAAACGCCGCGCGCGGCAGCACCGTTAAAGCGGGCGCAAGGCTGAGCGATTTGATGAGCGTGCGGCGTGACAGCGGCATGGTTTTCTCCCGATCGGCCAAAGGTGACGTTAACGATAACGCTTGCGGCAGGTGTCTGTAAGCCGCGCATGAGCGCGGCCAAGTTTCAGGACGCGTTAACTCCATTTCAAATCGTCGCACCGTTCACGGCTTTGTCAGGAATTTTCCGTAAAATGCGGCGTATAGCTTTAAGCGCGTCCCCAATCTTCATTCCGCCGCGCTGCCGTGTCGAGGCCGAACTGTTTGTCAAATTTACGGGCCGACACTGTGGAACGGATCGGACGATGCGGGATCGGACGCCGGCGCATGCGCCGATAAAAATCAGTTCGGTCTGGGATGACTGTCATGACAGCGGAAGCGACACACCTGCGCGGACACGTCGGCGCCGATTTTCACAGCCGTTTGGCTTTGCTGCGGACCCGCATCGTCGGCAAGCTGAACCTCGGGCTTCGCGCCGATTTCACCCGCTACGGCCTCTCCCGCGATCTTGCGCTGCCGCTGCAGAAGCCGAGCGCGAAAATTCCGATCGCCGTGCGCCCGCTCGAAGACCGCGATCTGCCGGCGCTGTTCTCAACCGATTCGAGCCAGAGCACCGAGGAAAAGCTGCAGGTCGCGTGGCGCCTTGCCTTCGTGGAGAAGAAGCCGCGCGGCGGCTTCGTCGCCGTCGATACGCGCAGCGACACGCCTTGCTACGTGCAGTGGCTTTTTGGCGCACGCGACAACGATTTCATTCTCGGCCTTGGCGGCTTTCCCGCGCTTGAAGCACAGCAAGCCTTGTTGGAGAACGCCTATACGCCTCCCGGCTACCGCGGGCTCGGAATCATGTCGGCGGCGATGGCCTTGATCGCCGAACGCGGCAGCGACATCGGCGCCGCTCGCGTGTTGACCTTCGTGGACATCGACAACGTCCCGTCGCTGAAAGGCTGCCAGCGCGCCGGCTTTTATCCGGACCTTCTGCATCACAGAACGAGATTTGCTTTCGGCATGATTACGCGCGACCGGTTCGAAAAATTGCCGGAGAGCGATCCGCGCCGGACGATGAAGTTCTGACCGGGGCGATTTTTTCGATCGATGAATGCCGTGTCGGCCCGGAATAACAATAACTGTCCAT
>DASUKT010000209.1:0-4119 GCA_036278575.1 Pseudolabrys sp.
TGCATACGCCGCTGACCGAAAAGACGCGCAATATCATCGATGCGGGAGCTATCAAGGGCATGAAGAAAGGCGTGCGCATCGTCAATTGCGCGCGTGGCGGGCTGGTGGACGAGGCAGCGCTCACGGAGGCGCTCAAATCAGGCCACGTCGCCGGTGCGGCGTTCGACGTATTCGTAACGGAGCCTGCGACCGACAGCCCGCTGTTTGCGTTGCCGAACGTCGTGTGCACGCCGCACCTCGGCGCGGCGACGACGGAGGCGCAGGAAAACGTCGCACTGCAAATAGCCGAGCAGATGTCCGATTACCTTCTGCGCGGTGCGATCACCAACGCGATCAATTTCCCCTCGATCAGCGCGGAGGAAGCCCCGAAGCTCAAGCCGTTTATCGCGCTCGCCGAAAAGCTTGGCTCATTCGCCGGCCAACTCACGGAAACCGGCATCGGCAAGGTGCAGATTTCCTATGAGGGCGTGGTCGCCGGCATGAACACCAAAGCGCTCACCTCGGCGGCGATCGCCGGCCTGCTCCGCCCGATGTTGCAGGATGTGAACGTCGTTTCGGCGCCGGTCGTCGCCAAGGAGCGCGGCATCGTCATCGAGGAGGTCACGCGCGAAGCGCAAGGCGATTACGAAAGCCTGATTACGGTAACGGTCACGACCGAGCGGCAGTCGCGCCACGTCTCCGGCACGGTGTTTGCCGACGGACGTCCGCGCATCGTCAACATCAAGGGCATTCGCATGGATGCGGAGTTCGGCCCCTCGATGATTTACATTACCAATCTCGACAAGCCGGGCTTCATCGGTCGATTTTCATCGACGCTGGGGGAAGCCGGCATCAACATCGCGACGTTTCATGTCGGCCGCGAAGCGCCCGGCGGCAACGCCATCGCGCTGATCGAGATCGACGGCGAGTTGCCGGCCGATGTGCTCGCGAAAGTGCGCGCGCTGCCGCAGGTGCAGTCGGCAAAGCCGTTGAGGTTTTGAAGTGTCGGCGTGATTGCGCTGCCGTTACTTTTTTTTCATTTGTATCCGCCGAACCCCGCTTGGCGTGTCGCCGAAGCGGGAGCGGAAAAGCCGATTGAAATGAGAAATATCGGAAAATCCGGCCTGCAATGCGATATCGATAATGCGCCGGCTGTCTCCTTCGGCGAGCAGAGCGAACGCCCGTTGCAACCGCAATTCGTTCACCCGCGCGGTGAACGGAATTCCGGTTGTCTCCATAAGCCGCTGTAGGTATCGCGGCGAGATGTGCTGCACTCCCGCCACCTTGGCCAGGCTAAGATCGGGATCGTCAAAACGATCCACGATGCGGTCGAGCGCCGCGCCGAGCCGGGCCGTCGCGACGGCGCTCAAATTATCGGTTTCTTCGTCAGGAGGATGAAGCGATAGCGCCACCAAATCTTGCACGTGGTCCACCGCCGTTTGACGCAGTTCGGGCGTCGAGAGTGCGAGCTTGTCGCGCACGTATTGCACGTAACTCATGAGCAGCCGCAGCGGCTCGGTTGCACGCGGAATCGGCCGCAGGACGGCGTCGTCGATTTCCTTGATTCGCGATGCAAGGGCGGCGCGCGGCACAATGACGCCGACGAACCCTTCCGGCGACGGGATAACCACGCTTGGATCATGACTGATGAGCACCGCATCGCCGCGGCCAAGCACGACGTCTCGGTCACGTTGCGAAACAGCGGCCTTCTCGCCCAGATTGATGAACAGCCCAATGGCCTCGTCGCCGTCGGCTGCAAGTGCCGCGCTCCGCCGGTTACGTACGGCCGAGCCGCGCCATGCAATTGTGCGCAATCCGGGCAGCGCTCGCAACGTCGCCTTGGCATGGAACGGCAGCTCCGTGAGCGGTTCGATATCGACACGCACGACGGCGCCCCCGAACCGCTCGCGCCACGCAGGCAGGCGATCACGTTCGGCGAGATCGCTTGTCGAGAACCGAACCGGGGCGAAATCGGGTACGCACGTGGACATAGCCATACTCCCACCGAGCACGCCTGCCGGCTGCTTGGCGCGACTTAACGACAGCGAAACAATGACTTGCCACTTTAGAATGTACTGGAAATTCCTAGCCTCGTCACTTTATCAGCCGCGACAGGGATGTGCAAATTATGCACCGACAAGGACTTTGATCGGTTCGTAAAAATCCAAGATCGCAAAACGCGCGCCCGCTAGCATCCTCAAGGAACTGCGCCTTGTGCTGCTGAAACACTAGGGAGAGACAACACATGACGACGTTACGTCTCGCTTATGCGTTGCTAGCTTTCTCAATAATCCTGGGCTGGAGCGTGCAGGCCGTTCGTGCAGAAGACGCACCGAAAGGCAATGTAGGGTTTACGGCCAGCAAGACCACGGTCGTCGAGCTCGGTCCGGAAATCGACGGAATGGCCGGCCGACAACTGAGAATGCGTATGCTCACCATCGAGCCCGGCGGGCACATCGGTCTTCACAGCCATAAGAACCGGCCGGCCGTCGTTTATTTTATGCAAGGGACCGACGAGGTTGGACTTGCCGACGGCAGCAAGGCGATCAAGCATCCCGGTGACACGTCGATGGCGACCAGCAACACGACGCACTATCACCGCAATATCGGGAAGGATAACGTCGTGCTGATCGCGGTCGATATCTTCACGCCGGCAAAGAAATAGTCCGCCGCGCAGTTCTGATCTTCGCAGCGTTCCGAATTGGCGTCGCGACGTTCCATGTCGGCCGCGAAGCGCCGGGTGCTAACGCCGTTGCGCTGATCGAGATCGACGGCGAATTGCCGGCCGACGTGCTCGCGCGAGTGCGCGCGCTGCCGCAAGTGCAGTCGGCAAAGCCGCTGAAGTTTTGAACCAAATCGTCATGCGCGGGCTTGACCCGCGCATCCATCAGACGGAAAAATTTTCTTCAAGATGTTGGATTGCCGGGTCAAGCCCGGCAATGACTACATACAGCGAATCCGAGCTGGAAATTGCATCAGGAAGACTTCACCGGCTCAACCGCGCCGCCGCTCTCGGCCCAATCCTTGAAGGCGCCGAGGTTATAGACCTCATTGTAGCCCATATCCTTCAGGACCTTGCCGCTGAGCGCAGAGCGTCCACCCGACGCGCAGTAAACGATGATAGGCTTGTCCTTCGCAAAATTCTTGTCGTGATACGGCGACTCCGGGTCAGCGCGGAATTCCAGCATTCCACGCGAGACGTTCACGGCGCCGGCCACCTTGCCGCTCTTCTCGATCTCGGGTGCATCGCGCACGTCCAAAATGAGCGCGTTGCCTTTGGCGATCATGTCGCGCGCCTGTGCCGGCGTTATCCTCGGCACGGCGGCGTTCGCCGCTTCCATCATCTGCTTGACGCTTGAGGCCATGATCTTCTCCGCTCTTTTTCGAAAGCTTTGCCGGTTGAGCGGGCGAAAACAAGCCGCGCCGGTCAACATTGAAATGCCAGCGGATTTTGCGGCGCACTCAACCATTTGGTGGACGCGGGATCGCGGCGAAATTGCGACCATCACAGCCCTAGAGGCAAGCCCGCCTGGCAGCGCACGCCTTAGTGCGAGGCCGAAGCGCGAGCCTGTTGTTGTAACGGGGCACAATCATGGCTGTACCGAAAACGAATTGGGTGGTGAATCTCAGAAGCCGAAAGCATTTCGTTGCCTTGCTGGCCGGCTGCGCGATAGCCGGTCCAACATTATTCGCAGACCCGGCCGCGGCCGGCTGCAATTCCGGCAACAACGCCAACACCGATTTGCTTTCCAGCGCAAACTGCCAGGCGGGGGCGACTGGCAACGGTAGTACCGCCGTGGGAGCGGGTGCCTTTGCAAGCGGAGGAAATGGCACCGCACTAGGAGCCAGTGCCGTAGCGGACGGACTCAATTCCACTTCGGCGGGCACCAATGCTTCTAGCCTAGTTGAGGGCGCAACCAGCGTCGGTGCATTTGCCGGCCTACTTGTAGGATCAGGAGGAACAGGGATCTATTCCACCTCGATTGGAGCGGGCGTGAACCCAGGATTAAATCCGGCCGCCGTCACTTCCGCGCAGGCCTTTGGGGATTTCAGCATTGCAATCGGCGGCGGCAACACTGGAAATGCGGGCGCGATCGCGAATGGCGTCGGCAGTGTCGCCATCGGCAACCAAAGCTCAGT
>DASUKT010000210.1:0-4599 GCA_036278575.1 Pseudolabrys sp.
GCCGGCGAGCGTGCGCTGCTGCTCGGCACGCAGCGCCGGGCTCACGTCAACCAGATCGACCACCGCGGCGGCGCGGAACGCCGGCATCACTTTCACGGCACGCAACGCATCGCTCATCATGGTACCGCGGCCGGGGCCGAGCTCGATGATGCGGATATTTTCCGGCGAGCCCATCTGCCGCCAGGTTGCCGCCATCCAGATGCCGATCAGTTCGCCGAACATCTGGCTGATCTCCGGCGAGGTCGTGAAGTCGCCGGCGACGCCGAGCGGATTGCGCGTCGTGTAGTAACCGTGTTGCGGATCGAGCAAACACAGCGTCATGAATTGCGAAACGGGCATCGGACCGGCGGCTTCGATGCGCCGGCGGATATCGACTTCGAGTGGCGATGGCGCCTCGTCCATCAGGAGTGCCGTGTTCGCGGGTGCCGTACCGAATAAGCGATGAAGCACAGCCCGGCAAGCAAGAGCGGCACTGACAGGATTTGTCCCATGGTCAACCCGCCCCACAGAAAGCCGAGCTGAATATCGGGCTCGCGGAAAAATTCGCAGGTGATGCGCGCAATCGAATAGCCGACGGCAAAAGCGCCGATGATGAAGCCGGGGCGCTTCAGGGCGCCGAGACGGATGAGCAGTGCAAGCACGCCGAGAAGCACCAAACCTTCGAGCGTTGCCTCATAAAGCTGACTTGGGTGACGCGGGATCGGGCCGCCGCCGGGAAAGATCATCGCCCAGGGCACGTCGGTCGGCCGGCCCCATAACTCGCCATTGATGAAATTCGCGATGCGTCCGAGGAAAAGGCCGACCGGCCCCACCGCGCATGTCACATCGCCGAGCGAGAGAATTGAAATCTTTCGCGTCCAGGCAAAAAGAACGACGGCGACGACGCAGCCGGTGAATCCGCCATGAAACGACATGCCGCCGTTCCAGAGCTGAAAGATTTCGAGAGGGTGCGCGGCGTAATGCGGGAAATTATAAAACAGCACATAGCCGATGCGGCCGCCGAGAATGATGCCGAGCGTGATCCACAGGACGAAGTCATCGAAATCGGTAAGCGTCATCGGCGCCTTGCCGCCCCACAGCCGTTCGGCCCGGATGAGCGCGCGTGCGTAAACCCAGCCGATCAGGATGCCGCAGATATAAGCGAGCGCATACCAGCGGATCGCGAGCGGGCCGATGTGGACCAGCACGGGATCGAACGCGGGAAACGGGATGACGAAGAGTGGCATAAGGATTCTGCTGGCGAGGTGATGCTGCCGCCCGGTTGTCGCTGTCAAGCATAGCAGAGTGCGGCACTTGCGAGGCGCACCGGCGATGGTCATTGTAATGGCCGCGCGTGGAGACAAGCGATGACCCAGACCACGAACAGGCTTTTTGACGAAATGGCACGGCTGATGAATGACGCAGCCGGCGTCGCGCAAGGCGTGCGCCGGGAATTCGACACGGTGTTCCGTCACCAGGCGGAGCGAATTTTGCGGGATCTCGACGTGGTGCAACGCGAGGAGTTCGAGGCCGTCAAAGAGATGGCGCGGCTTGCGCGCGAGGAAAACGAGGCGCTCAAGGCGCGCATTGCGGCGCTTGAAGAAAAGGCTAAACAATAGCCGTCATTCCGGGGCGTCCGCCAACGCCAACAGGCGGAGGCGGACGAGCCCGGAATCCATAACCCCGGTCTGTGATTATGGATTCCGGGCCCGGTCCTTCGGACCGTCCCGGAATGACACCCGATTCCTTGCCCTTTCCGACTCCCCCCGCTATAACGCCGCCCAATCGCGGCCCCCGGCACCCCTGGAGGCTTGCCGCGAGCGTGGGCGGCGAAAAGCGCCGCCCTTTCAGCTAGATAGAGGTATCGAATATGGCGACCGTCAAGGAAATGAAAGCGACGGCGCGTCCGAAGAGCGGCAAGGGGGCCGCCCGGGCGGAGCGTCGCGCCGGCCGTGTGCCGGGCGTGATCTATGGTGACAACAAACCCCCGATGACGGTCTCGATCGACCACGAGGAACTGCGCCAGCGCATCTATGGCGGACGCTTCCTCACGACGCTCTATAGCCTCGATGTCGACGGCGCGAAGCATCGCGTCATTCCGCGCGACTTCCAGCTCGATCCGGTGAAGGATTTCCCGGTTCACGTCGATTTCCTGCGTGTTGCGGAAGGCGCCACCATCCGCGTGAACATTCCGATCCACGTGCTCAACACCGACCAGTCGCCCGGCGTCAAACGCGGCGGCGCCGTCAACATCGTGACGCACACGATCGAGGTGATGTGCCCGGCCGACGCCATTCCGGATTCGATCGACGTCGATATCGCGGGCCTGGAGATCAACTATTCGAAGCACCTGAGCGACGTGCAGTTGCCGCCGAACGTGCGCGTGATCGCGCAGGGCGACAGTACGCTGGTCACCGTCGTGCCGCCGTCGGGTTACGCCGAAGAAATGAAAGCGGCCGCCGAAGCAGCTGCGGCTGCTGCCGCTGCTGCGGCAACTGCGGCTGCGGCTGGTGTTGCACCTGCCGAAGGCGCTGCCGGAGCGGCTCCCGGCGCTGCACCGGGTGCTGCACCGGCGGGTGGCGCTGCTGCACCTGCGGGCGGCGCACCCGCGAAGAAGTGAGCCCGCGCGCGCCGCGTGCCGAAGCGTCTGTTTTCGGCGCGGCGCCGCGCTGCGGTTGACCCATGCTGCTCTTTGTCGGCCTCGGCAATCCGGGCGAGCGCCACGTCGGCAACCGCCACAACATCGGCTTCATGGCCGTGCAGGCGATTGCGCGCGCGCATCGCATCGCGCCGTGGCGCCGGCGCTTCCAGGGCGTGGCGGTGGAAGGCGAAATCGGCGGCGAGCGCGCGCTGCTGCTGCTGCCTGGTACCTATATGAATGAGTCAGGGCGCGCGGTGGCGGAGGCTGCGCATTTTTACAAGCTCGGCATCGAGCAGATCGTCGTCTTCCATGACGAGCTCGATCTCCCGCCCGGCAAGCTGCGCGTGAAGACCGGCGGCGGCAACGCCGGCCACAACGGCTTGCGTTCGATTTCCGCACACATCGGCAACGATTATCGCCGGGTGCGCTTCGGCATCGGGCATCCCGGCGACAAGGATTTGGTGCAGCCTTACGTGCTGCAGGACTTTGCGAAGAGCGAGCGGCCTTGGGTGGAAGCGCTATGCGAGATAACGGCTGAGAATGCAGCGTTGCTGGCCACCGGCCAGGATTCAAGTTTTCAAAACAAGGTTCATCTCGCGATGGCTGCCAAGGGCTTCGGCCAGGCCGACGAACCGCCAAACGACTGACAGGCGACTGAGCGGTCCAGGAATTACTCATGGGATTCAAGTGCGGCATCGTCGGATTGCCGAATGTCGGCAAGTCCACGCTCTTCAACGCGCTGACGCAAACCGCGGCAGCGCAGGCGGCCAACTATCCCTTCTGCACGATCGAGCCGAATGTCGGCGAGATCGCCGTGCCCGACCCGCGGCTTGAGAAGCTGGCAGCGCTGGCCAAGTCGGCCGAGATCATTCCGACGCGTATTTCGTTTGTCGACATCGCGGGGCTGGTGAAGGGCGCCTCGAAAGGCGAGGGGCTCGGCAATCAGTTCCTCGCGACGATTCGCGAAGTCGATGCCATCGTGCATGTCGTCCGCTGCTTTGAGGACAACGACGTCACGCACGTCGAAGGCAAGATCGATCCGATTGCCGACATCGATACGATCGAAACCGAATTGATGCTGGCCGATCTCGACAGTCTTGAAAGGCGGGTGGACGGTCTCGAAAAGAAGGCCAAAGGCAACGACAAGGAGGCGAAGGAAACGCTGGACCTCGTCAGCCGCTCATTGGCGCTGCTGCGCGATGGAAAGCCTGCGCGCCTGGTGGAACGCAAGCCGGAAGAGGAAAAGCTGTTTCATTCGCTCGGGCTGCTTACATCGGCGCCGGTGCTTTATGCCTGCAATGTCGATGAAACGTCCGCGGCAATCGGCAACGAATTCTCGCGCAGGGTCGAAGAGCGCGCCAAAGAGGAAGGCGCGGTATCGGTGGTGATTTCCGCCAAGATCGAATCCGAGATCGCAATGCTCCCCGCGGAGGAGCGTGCCGACTATCTCGAAGCCGTAGGCTTGAAGGAAACCGGCCTCGATCGCCTCATTCGCGCCGGTTATGCGTTGCTGCATCTCGTCACCTATTTTACGGCCGGGCCCAAGGAAACGCGCGCCTGGACGATTACCAGGGGCACAAAGGCGCCGCAGGCGGCCGGCGTCATCCATTCCGATTTCGAGCGCGGCTTTATCCGCGCCGAAACGATTGCCTACGACGATTACGTGTCGCTCGGCGGCGAAGCACAGGCGCGCGACGCCGGCAAGCTGCGGCTCGAAGGCAAGGACTATGTGGTTGCTGACGGTGACGTCATGCATTTCAGGTTTGCGACCTGAGCTCGCCGGCCGTGTTTACTCGGCCACCTGTTTCGCCGAAGATAACCGTTGAAAACAGCATGACCACGCAAGCCGCCACTTCGGTAGCGAATGGACAGCGCGAGGAAAGGCGCGCGCTGGGCGTCGCGTGCGGCGCACATGCGCTGCACGACGGCTACACCGATCTGATCTACGTGATGTTGCCGGTCTGGCAGCACGAGTTTGC
>DASUKT010000211.1:0-9123 GCA_036278575.1 Pseudolabrys sp.
CCGCAACGGTCGTCAGGTAACGGCGATCCATCGCGTCGAGACCGGCGGCATCAACCTCCAGTTCGCCGAGCGCGCGGTCGGCCGTCTTGCGGTCAACGGCTTTCGCGCTGTCGACATGCGCGAAATCGCGCACGCGGCGCAGCAGCCGTCCGGCGATGCGCGGCGTGCCGCGTGCGCGACGCGCGATTTCGTTGGCGCCGTCATCCGTCATCGCAAGTCCGAGCACGCGCGCGCCGCGGTTGACGATCTCTTCCAGCTCCTGCTCGGAATAGAAATTGAGCCGCACCGGAATGCCGAACCGGTCGCGCAGCGGATTGGTGAGCAGGCCCGCGCGCGTCGTTGCGCCGACCAGCGTGAACGGCGCCAGATCGATTTTCACCGAACGCGCCGCCGGTCCTTCGCCGATGATGAGATCGAGCTGGAAATCCTCCATCGCCGGATAAAGAATTTCTTCGACCGCGGGATTGAGCCGATGAATTTCGTCGATGAAGAGAACGTCGCGTGCCTCAAGATTCGTGAGCAGCGCCGCGAGGTCGCCGGCTTTCGCAATCACCGGCCCGGAGGTCGCGCGGAAATTGACGCCCAGTTCGCGCGCGACGATCTGCGCCAGCGTCGTCTTGCCGAGGCCGGGCGGCCCGACGAACAGGACGTGATCGAGCGCTTCCTTGCGCGCGCGCGCAGCCTCGATGAAGACCGACAGATTGGCGCGCGCTTTCTCCTGGCCGATGAAGTCGGCAAGACGCTGCGGACGCAGCGAAGCGTCCGCGTCATCGTCGCGGCGTTCGGCGGTCACGAAACGGCGGGGTGTGTTCACAAGCGTGCACTCCGCCTCTCTTCACCTCCCCCTGAAAGGGGGAGGTCGGGCGCGGAGCGCCCGGGTGGGGGTCCAAGTCGGTGGCGAAGGTTGCCCCCCTCCCCAACCCTCCCCCATTCGGGGGGAGGGAGCGCGCTCGATTTGTGGCCCAGGATCCCGGATGACCGCCGCTTCGCTCCGCTTTCCGGGATGACTTCGCTTCGCTCAGTCACTTCCCCAGCTCCTTCAGCCCCTGCCGGATCAGCGTCGCGGTGTCGGCGCCTTCGCCGGCATTACGCGCAGCAGCCGCAATCGCGGCAGCCGCCTGTGGCTGGCCATAGCCGAGATTGACCAGCGCAGAGACCGCATCGCTCACCGGCTTCGGCGCGCGCTTCTCGTCGAGCGCGCCCGCTAGATGCACAACGGCCGGATCGACGTTTGCAAACGCCGGCGCCTTGTCCTTCAGTTCGGTGACGATGCGCTCGGCAACCTTGTTGCCGACGCCCGGCGAGCGCGCGACCATCGCCTTGTCGCGCATGGCGACGGCGGACGCGAGCTCGGAAACTTTCAGCGTCCCAAGCACCGACAGCGCGACCCTGGCGCCAACACCCTGCACGGTCTGCAACAGGCGGAACCACTCGCGCTCCATGTCGCTTGCGAAGCCGAACAGTCTGATCTGGTCCTCGCGCACGTGCGTCTCGATCGACAACGTCGCCGCCGTGCCGGTCGCGGGCAACGCCTGCATCGTGCGCGCCGAGCAATGCACCTGATAGCCGACGCCGTTTACGTCGAGGATGACGAAATCCTCGCCGTATGAATCGACGATCCCTTTGAGCTTGCCGATCATGGGCGGACTTCTCTTTCTTCACCTCCCCCTGAAAGGGGGAGGTCGCGCGCGAAGCGCCCGGGTGGGGGTCCAATTCGGCAACGGAGGTTGACCCCCTCCCCAACCCTCCCCCTTTCAGGGGGAGGGAGTACGCCATGGTCGATGCAAGTCATCGCGCAGCCACCTTCAGCACCGCACTCTGCCGATGATGCGCGTGACACACCGCAATCGCGAGTGCGTCAGCGGCATCGTCGCTCTGCGGATCGGCCTTCGGCAGTAGCACGCCGATCATCATGCGGATTTGAGTCTTTTCCCCATGCCCGGCGCCGACGATCGTCTTCTTCACCAGGTTGGGCGCGTATTCCGCAATGACGATGCCAGCCTTGGCAGGCACCAGCATGGCGATGCCGCGCGCCTGGCCGAGCTTGAGCGTCGCCGCGCCGTTGACATTGACGAAAGTCGCCTCCACCGCGGCCTCATCAGGTCGGAACTCGTCTACGATCCGGGTCAGCCCGTCGTGAATTGCAAGCAACCGCTCGCCCAGGCCGAACCGCTCGCTCGTCTCCAGCGAGCCGCAGGCCACATAGATCAGGCGATTGCCTTCGGATTCGACCAGTCCCCAGCCGGTTCGCCGGAGCCCGGGGTCGATGCCGAGGATGCGAATCGGTCGCCTGCCCATAGCCGCCTTGATAGTCCGGCGGGCAGCCCAAGCCTAGGTCGCGCATGGCTCCGGTGAAAAAGCCTGCCTGTACATCCCCGTCCCTGCGGGCTAATCCCGGCCGGAATTTTCATCGGCACGGATTTCCATGAATCCCGGGATAGACCTCGCGCTCGCCGCCATGCTGTGCTTTGGCGCGGGCGATCTCATTTACAAGCGCGCTGCAGCAGCCGGCGCCGAGTCCGCGCTCTTCATCATGCTGCAATCCTGGGTCTATTGCCCATCGATCACGCTTTATGCGTGGCTGACCGGCACCCTGGAGCCAAGCGTTGCGGCGCTCTGGGGATCGCTCGCAGGCTTCTTTTCATTCACCGCTTTCTACAATTTCGCACGCAGCCTGCAGGGCGGCGCGGTCAGCACCAATGCACCGATCTTTCGCCTGAATTTCACGCTCACCGCCGCGCTGGCAATCGTGCTGCTGGGTGAAACGGTTACGGCGGCAAAACTCGGCGCGCTCGGTTGTGCATTGCTCGCCGTTTGGCTGCTGCTGGCGGAGCCCGGCGGCGCGCGGCCCGACCCGAAATCGCTCACGCGCGTGCTGATCGCAACGATAGCGCTTGGTCTTGCCAACCTGTTTCTGAAAATCGGTTTGCGCGGCGGCGCGACACCGGAAACGATGGTGGCGATGCAGGCGTGGGTGTTCACCTCGACCTCCACGCTGATGGTCTTGTACCGTGACAAACGACTGAAGCTCGCGCCGGCGATATGGCCCTATTCCGTGCCGGCGGCGATCGTTCTGGTGACGAGCTTTGTGCTTCTCACGCACGCGCTGGCGCTCGGTCCGGCGAGCGTGCTGGTGCCGGTCGCGCAGATGAGTTTCGTGCCGACCGCGCTAATCGGCGCTGCGATGTTTGGCGAGAAGCTGAACTGGCGCAAACGCTACGGCCTCATCGCCGGCGTGGCGGCACTGGCGCTGTTTGCAATCAGCTAAAGCGACCGGCGCGAGACGCCGTCACGCGCTTATCTTCTGCATAAGCGAATCCGAAACCTCGAAGTTCGCGTAAACGTTCTGCACGTCGTCGTTGTCGTCGAGCGACTCGATGAGATTCAGCATCTTCTCGCCGCTGGCGTCGTCAAGCGAAACCGTGTTCTGCGGTTTCCAGAGCAGCGCCGCCTTGCGCGGCTCGCCGAATTTCGTTTCCAGCACCTTCGCCACATCGCGCAATGTTTCGGGCGTCGTGAAAACCTGATGGCCGTCCTCGTTCGAGGTTACATCCTCGGCGCCGGCGTCGATCGCAGCCTCCAGCATGGCGTCGGCGCTCGCCACGCTCGTATCGTATTCGACGGCGCCGACATGGCTGAACATGAACGACACGGCACCCGTCTCCGCCAGATTGCCGCCGCTCTTGGTGAAGATCGCGCGCACCTCGCCGGCGGTGCGGTTGCGATTGTCGGTAAGCGCCTCGACGATCACCGCCACCCCGCCGGGGCCATAACCCTCGTAACGAATCTCGTCGTAACTCTCGCTTTCCGACCCTTGCGACTTCTTGATCGCGCGCTCGATGTTGTCCTTCGGCATGTTCTCGGCGCGCGCGGCGAGGATCGCGCCACGCAGGCGCGGGTTGAACGCCGGGTCCGGCATCCCGAGCTTGGCCGCGACCGTGATTTCGCGCGCCAGCTTGCTGAACAGCTTGGAGCGCGCCTTATCCGCGCGCCCCTTCTTGTGCATGATGTTCTTGAATTGTGAATGACCGGCCATGGCCTTCGCCCACCTGACAATGGTCCGCGCCCGTTGGCTAACGGGACCCGCGATCCCTCAATGGATTGATTGCGAGCGCGTTATAAAGTCCCTCCCGGGCAAAATCCAGAACAGGCCTGATGGCCGGCCGAGCCGCGGGTCGGGACGAAAACGTTTCGAGGCTTATGCGGTTTCGCCGGAAGCCTGGCGCACCTGGTAAAAGCGCATAACCCGCTTTGCAGTCGACGCCTGCAGCCGCGCGTAGTTGCGGCCGGCATCGGCGGCGCTCTGGGTCGAGACGCCGATCGAGCCGCGGCGCATGCCAAGGATGAGCTTTGCGGTCGGCCATTCCAGATCGGCCGCCTTCAATAAGAGCAGAAGGGCGTCGATGTCGGCGCCCTTGTCGCAAAGGGTGCGCTCGACCATTTCGACCGGAACGTTGCAAGCCGCGGCGATCGCATAAATGGTCTCTTCGAACTTGCCGTTGATGGCAAACTGCTGCAGCGACTGTTCAAGCGGCCTGCCGGCGCGCTGGAGCCGCTCGACTTCCTTCCTGGCCTCGGTGTAGTCGCGCTTGATCTCGGGCTGCACCTTGCGGCCGGTGAGATCGAACAGGACGCGGTTCACTTCCTCGGCATTGTCGGGATTGGCGGCGGCAAGCTTCTTGAAGACGGTTTCCGAAGCTCTCGCGACCAGCGCGTGGAAATGCTCCTTGGAGATGTCCTTACGCAGGCCGACGCTGACCGCAAGATCCTCGTCGTCGATCGATTTCTCGACCAGTCTACCGTAACTCGCGCGCGAAAAACGGGCGCCTTCGTTGCGCGCGACCGAGCGCAGCACCTCGTAATCGCCATGTGCAACGAGCAGATCGGAAATCGCTTCGCTGATCGACGTGCGCTTGGAAATCGCGAGCAGCCGGTCCTGTCCCTTGCTTTCGGCGGCCTCGATCAAATCCTCTTCGGTAAGACGCGTCGATTGGCTGAGAACGGGGCCGGCAACCTCGATCGATTCATCGTGCGCGAGTGCGCGAACGACCGAAACCGGCGCATTGTTCACCGGCGCGAGCCGGTTCGCGAGTTCCGCGCGCGCCTTCAGTTCGATCTGCTCGGCGAGACGCCCGATGACGTCGCCGAAGATTTCGACCTGCAGCTCGGAGTACTTGTCAGGACCGACCATGAAAAGGTCGGTAACGCGCCGGAGGATGTTGACGCGCTGGTCGGCGGAACCCGCCGCCATGACACGTTCGACTTCGTCGATGAGAGAGCGCTGAGCGTCCAAGGAGGTGCACCACGATAATCGTACACTCTCAAATAGGAGGTAACCGTTGCCATCCGGTAAAATGAGAGCCGGTGATTTTGCGTTTTACGATTGTAGATAGGGGATTTTTTGCGCGAAGCGCCGGTCCCGCAGCCTCCGTCAGCCGCGATGGTTTGCAAAATCTAAATCACGGCCAGAAAGCTGGGGACGTCTCTTCCAGGATGCCGCCGAGACGAACCGCGGCGGCGCGCAGCGCAAGTCCGGTTTTGTCGTCCGTCTCTACCGCGAGGCCACACAAGGTCGCGGGGCCTTCTGCCGGCGCAAACCTGGCGCCCGGAATTTTGCGCAGGAAACGGCCAAGCGGTTCGTCCTTGTTCATGCCGATGACAGAATCGTAGTCGCCAGTCATTCCCACGTCGGTCACGAATGCGGTTCCGCCCGCCAGTAGGCGATGATCCGCCGTGGGCGCGTGGGTGTGGGTGCCGACGACGAGAGAAGCGCGGCCATCGACGAAAAAGCCCATCGACTGTTTCTCGCTGCTTGCCTCGCAATGGATGTCGACAATGATTGCGTCGGTTCCCGGACCGAGCGGACAGGCTGCAATCTCACGCTCGACAGCGGCGAACGGATCGTCGAGCGGGTCCATGAAGACGCGGCCCATGGCGTTGATAACGAGAGCGCGCTTGCCGCTTTTTGCATCGATCAACGCGGCGCCGCGTCCGGGCGTGCCGGCAGGAAAGTTCAGCGGCCGGATCAGGCGCGGCGCGCGCTCGATGAACACAAGCGCCTCACGCTGGTCCCACGCGTGATTACCGAGCGTGACGGCGTCGGCGCCGGCATCGATCAATTCGTTGTAAATCGTCTCGGTGATGCCGAAACCGCCGGCGGCGTTCTCGCCATTGACGACGACGAGATCGAGCTTCCAGTCGGCGATCAGGCCGGGCAACCGCTCATAGACAATCGTGCGCCCCGAACGTCCCACCACATCGCCAATAAACAGAATCCGCATGCCGCTAGCGCCCGCGCAAATCGATCACTTCGCGTTCCGTTAGCACGAGATCGAGTTGCTCGTCGCGTTCCGTGGCGGGCACGGACGGAATTTCCTGCACGGCGAAGGCGAAGCCGACGGCGAGGATCTTCTTCATCGACCGCATGCGATGAATGGTCATGTCGTAATAGCCCGCGCCGTAACCGATACGGTGGCCTTTGCGATCGAAGCAGGCAAGCGGCACGATCATGATGTCGGGAAAAACCTCCGGTCGGTCCGGCTTCGGCTCGCGGATGCCCCATTGCCCGCGCGCGAACTCATCGCCGAAAGCATAGGCCCGCATCGCAAGTGGCTTTCCGCGTCCCGCAATCGCCGGCAGCGCAAGCTTGGCGCCGGCGTCCGCGAGCTTGCGCATCAACGGCAGTGGATTGATTTCGGTCTTCATCGGCATGAACCCGGAAACGATTGCGCCGCCCGGCACCGCAACGGGAAATGCGCGCGCAGCAATTGTCTCAGCCGCGGCCGTGCGTTGTTCCGCCGATAGCGCATCGCGGCGTGCAAGCGCTTCGGTACGGAGAATCGCTTTTGTCTGCTGTTCGGCAGCCACTGAGTACGTCCGTCATCCTGAGGTGCGAGCGCAGCGAGCCTCGCAGGATGAACGGCCCGGGCCGTCGCCCTTCGAGGCGCGGCGTTGCCGCGCACCTCAGGGTGACGGATGTACGTTATTGCGCGTTGCCGCGAGATGAAAGAGTGCGGAGCCGCGATAGCCGTTGGAGAGCTCGATCCCGGGTTCCCTACGAAAGTAGGTGGGCGCCATATGTCCGGGCCCACGAGCCCGGTCAGGGACAGCTCCCTTAAGGATCGATAAGGCCCCGGGGATTATGTCTCCTGACGCGCCCCGCAGCCCCGCGCGGAGAATGTAGTGCGCATGAAGTGCGGGCGCTACGCCTCTTCGGTTGTCGTTTTCGGAACGGACCGCGGGCGGGCTCGGATGTCCTTAATCCATGAGACCGGCGTAACGGATCGCTGGCTCGCGGCCTGACAGCTGAGAAACGGGCGGGGGCGTGCGCTCACCCGATCGCCACGCCATCGCTCAACGTCTCGTTCAGCCTTTTTGTGATTCCTTCGAGCCGTTCGGCAGCCGAATTGAATGCAGCAATCACGGCGTCCTGAGCGGCGTGCGCGCGATCGGCGGCAAGCGCGCGCGCATCGTGCAATTGGCGAAGATCGTCCTGCAATCGGCGGATCTGTTGTTTCGCATCGGCAAGATCGTCGCCGATCTGGATCGCCGCCATGACCGTCAGCCGCGTGTCGCCGATCTCGCCGAATTTCGCACGCAGGTCGTTAATGCGACTGTCGAGATTTTTCGCCAGCGTTTCGAGATTCTCTTCCTGCCCGTCGTCGCAGGAAATGCGGAACTGCCGGCCGTTAATGACGACGCTGATCTGCGCCATGGACGTCAGCCCCCATTGCCGTCGATTACGCCGCGGATGCTCTCCATGGCGGCATCGATACGGCCGGCAATTTCACGATTGACATCCTCCAGCCTGCGCGCTCGCGCAGCCTCTTTGTCGAGGGCTTCGGCAAGCCGCGTGCGGTCGACGCCCAACGCATGCAACTGGCTGGCGAGCCCATCTTCGCTGCGGTCGGTATCGCGGCGGCGCTCTACGGCGGCATCAAGGGCATCGAGCGCCAGCGCGAGACGCTTAACCGCCAGATCGAGTGCGCTCTGCTCCGTCATCGCCTTCTCCGCGATAAAAACTGTTGCGACGGCAGATGCTTAGGCAAAGAAGCTTACGTGCTGCGCGATGGTTCCGTCAACGTCCGCCAAGGTCTTTTGCCCCGATGTTTTCGGGGTCCTGTGCATGGCTCGGCCACAAGGCCCCCGTCACATTGACTCAAGGGGCTCACATGCTATCCAGCCGCCGCAAAAGGCTTTTTCCCATGACCGCAAATGCCTCGCCGACGGTAGCCATGGCGCCCGCAGAGCGCCCTGCGCGGCCGGACGCCGCACCCTCCGTCACGCACGAGCGCATGGCGAACGCGATTCGCGCGCTGGCGATGGACGCCGTCGAGCAAGCAAAGTCCGGCCATCCCGGTCTGCCGATGGGCGCGGCAGATATCGCGACGGTCCTGTTCACGCGCTTCCTGAAATTCGATCCAGCCGATCCGGCGTGGCCCGATCGCGACCGTTTCGTGTTGTCGGCCGGCCACGGCTCGATGCTGATCTATGCGCTGCTTTATCTCACCGGTTATGAGTCGGTGACGCTCGACGAAATCAGGAAGTTCCGTCAGCTCGGTTCGGCCACGCCCGGCCATCCAGAGAATTTCGTCACCAAGGGAATCGAGACGACGACCGGTCCGCTCGGCCAGGGAATCGCCAATGCCGTCGGCATGGCGATCGCCGAACGGCATCTTGCCGCCGAGTTCGGCGGCATCGTCGATCACAAAACCTACGTGCTCGCCTCCGACGGCGATCTGATGGAAGGAATCTCGCAGGAGGCCATCGCGCTTGCGGGACACCTGAAGCTTTCGAAGCTCATCGTGCTGTTCGACGACAACGGCATCTCGATCGACGGCGCGCTGTCGCTGTCGGATAGCGTCGACCAGGTGAAGCGTTTCGAGGCAGCGGGATGGAGTTCGTCACGCGTCGACGGTCATGACGCCAACGCCATCGCCGCGGCGATCGAGAAGGCGCAAAAGTCGGACAAGCCGACGCTGATCGCGTGCAAGACGAAAATCGGCTTCGGCGCTCCAACCAAAGCCGGCAGTGAAAAGGCGCACGGCTCGCCGCTCGGCGCGGAGGAGATTGCGGGCGCGCGCAAGAATCTCGGCTGGACCAGCGCACCGTTTGACGTGCCGA
>DASUKT010000212.1:0-4987 GCA_036278575.1 Pseudolabrys sp.
GTGGCGTTGGCCATCGCGGGAAAAATCGCGCCGAGGCCGTCCTCACCGTTCAGGCGCTCGATGACAAAGGCGCGCGCCTTCTCAATGGCCTTGTTGCGAAGCCGCTTTGGAAATGCTCGCACCGCCGGCCGCAGCACGGCATCGATGGAACGGAAGAACAGAAACCAGCGCCATTTCTGGTGCGGCGCTTTTGCGGTGGGGCCGACGCCTTTTGGCGGCACGAGGAAGAGCTCGTCGATCGTGACCCCGCGCGGATTTTTTGCCTTCGGCTTCAGCGCCAGCAACACCAACAGCGGCACCAGCACGGTCCGTGCCCAATATGACACTTTGGAGAGATGGAACGGAAACCACCGCGGCAGCAAGGCGATCTCGACCGGCATCTCCGGAACGCTGCGCCAGTCGAGAACGTCGTAAAGCGACAGCAGGACGCGCGTGAACACATTGCAGTGTACTGCGCCGCCGCGTGAGAGGATCGCTTCGCGCGCCCGCCGCATGTGAGGTTCGTCCGGTGAATCGCCGATCATCTTGAGCGCGAAGTAAGCTTTCACGCTCGCGCTCATGTCGAATTCGCCATCGTGAAACAGCGGCCAGCCACCATGCGCGCCCTGCCGGCGACGCAAATAGACGGCGATCTTTCGCTCCAGCGATGCGTCAACCGGCTCGCCGCGATAATGCCGGAGCAACACGTACTCGGCCGGAATGGTCGCATCGGCCTCGAGCTCGAACACCCAGTGGCCATCGCGTTGCTGGCATGCAAGCAATGCCCGCGTGGCGGCGTCCACCGCGCGGTCAACATCGAGCGTACGGCTGCGGGCCGTGGCGGCACGCACGTGAACGGCCGTTTCGGAGCTCATGCTGCGATCCGCGCGCCTTCGCTGACCAGATCGGCGGCGCGGTTTCCCGAGCGAATGGCGCTTTCGAGCGTCGCCGGCAACCCGGTCGCGGTCCAGTCGCCGGCGAGAACCAGGTTTGGCCATCTGGTTTCCGCAGCAGGCCGCTTGGCGTTTTCTTCGGGTGTCGCCGCAAACGTCGCACGCCGCTCGCGCACGATCTGCCAGGGCGGCAACGAAGCCGACACACCCATTACCTTCGCCACCTCATCCCAGATCGTCTGCGCGACCTCCTCCCGCGGCATGCTGAACATGTGAGCCGCATCGCTGACGGTCACCGAAATGCGGCCCGGAAACGCGAACAGCCATTCGCTCGTGCCGTTGATAATGCCGGTCATGGGCGGAAACCCTGTGGGCGGATCGGCACGGAAGTGCACGTTGAGAATGCCGCGGAAAACCGAGGGCGTCTTCAAGTTGGGCACGAGGCCCGACGCCGCATAAGCCGGCACGGCCAGGATGACACGATCGTTTGCATCCAGCGCGACCACGTCATCGCCGAACTCGAGCTGCGTGACACGACGATTGGCAAAGCGCAACGCACGCAGCTCGTGTTGCAGCAGAATATCGACGCCGCGCGCCTGCAAGAACGCGATGGCAGGATCGACAAAGACGGTGCCGATGCCTTCGCGCGCGAGCAGCGGCCGGCAGGCGGCGCCTCCTTTCGCAAGCGTCTCACGCACGAGCGCGCCTGCAAGCTTGGCCGAGCCGCTCGCCGGCTCGACGTTGAGTGCGGCAAGGAAAAACGGCGCGATCAGCCGCTCGTAGAGGGGACCCTTGCAGCTCATCACCTTGGCAAGCGGCTTGTCGTCCGAATTCCAGACGAGCCGCGCCAAGGGCAGATAATCGGCGACGCTGGTCTGCGGCACGCGGCGCTTCTTGTCGAAAATCCACCAAGGGATGACGCTGTCGTTAAATTGCACCGTCCAGCGCGCGTTGGTGCTCATGTCGATAAAGGAAAATTCCGCCGCATCGGGACCCTTCAGCCCTCCGATCCCGCCGATCGCCTTGGCGTAAGCGAGCGCGGCATGGTTGCCCGAAAGCACGAGATGCGTGCCGTTGTCGATCACCATCCCGGCCGCCTGGTCGAAGTATGAGCGGCAGCGCCCGCCGGGCTGCATCGTCGCCTCGTGGATCACGATCGATCTTCCGCGCTCCACGAGCCGAACGGCGGCGGCAAGGCCCGCAAGACCTGCGCCAATGATGTGAACGGTGCCGTTTTCAGATGAATGCATGTCGTAACGCGATCCGTAACAAATTGGGTTTGCTGATGTGAATGCGCGCCCGCGGCAGCGACCAGCCGCGCACGACCATATCCTCCAACATCTTCCGGTAAGCGGCCTCCATAATCCGTGGCGCGCGCGTGGCGCGCCGTGCGCAGCGCGCCAGAACGTCATCTGCCTTGCCGAAATGGCCGCGTGCGATGTCAACCACAACCTCACATGCCTTGCCGAGCGCAGGATGTGAGGCAGCTTCCTTCGGTTCGGTCGTATCAATGCCCGCGCGATCGAGAGCCTCTTTCGGAAGATAAAGACGCCCCACGCCCGCGTCTTCATCGATGTCGCGCAGGATATTCGTGAGTTGCAATGCGCGGCCGAGATGATGCGCGAGCAGAATGCCCTCTCCTTCATCCATTCCGAAGACACGCACCGACAGGCGTCCGACCGCCGAGGCGACGCGATCGCAGTAATAATCCAGGCGTTCGCGCGACGGCGCGCGGATATCCTCCGCCGCATCCATTTCCATGCCCTCGATCACCGCGAGAAAATCGTCCTTCCGCAGGAAAAACCGTGCGGTCGTTTGCACAAGGCCTTCAAGCCCCGCGGGCGTCCCTCCGCGATAGAGCGCATCGACACGCGAGCGCCATTCGGCGAGTTGCTGCAAGCGGGCCACCCGCGGCGCGTTCCCATCCGCAATGTCATCGACGCTCTTGCAGAAGGAATAGATTTCAAACATCCCTTCGCGCTGCTCGCGCGGCAATATCCGCATGGCAAAATAGAACGAGCTGCCGCCGGCGCGGGCCGCAGGGCTGGGCGACGGCGTTTCGAGCGGTTGCTGCATCTCAGGTTTCATGTGCCCTGGGCCGATCAAAAGGAAGAGATGTGCGGAATGGACGGCGCAGAAGGCAAAGCGCCGCCGCACCCATGCCAGTCGTAACCATCGCGCGCTTGCTCAAATGCACCGGCTCGCTCAATGGATCGCGCCGCTGCAATATCGCAATTAACCGCGCGGCTAACGCCTGGATCGCAGCAATTTCCGCGGCCAAACGCGAATCATTGACCAACGCCGGAAGCGCCCGGCCCTGCCGCAATAAAACGCCCGTGCGACTGGCGAGTTCGCTCAGGCACGTGCTCAGGGCCGGGTTTGCGCGCGCGGCACCCAAGGCGTCCACCGTCAAACCATGGGCGGAAAGCGCATCCAGCGGGACATAAACGCGGTCGAGTTGGCGGAAATCCTTCGCGCAATCCTGCAAATGGTTGATGACCTGCAGGGCAGCACAGAGCGCATCGGATGCCGCCCACGTGGCGCGCGATTCGCCGTGCACATCCAGCACAAAACGGCCGACCGGCATCGCGGAGTGCGTGCAATAATCGATGAGATCGTTCCAGTCGGTGTAACGCAACTTGGTGACGTCCTGCCTGAAGGCACGCAGCAAATCCTGAGCATGTCGGGGCGATAAACCCCGCTCCCGCAGTATTGCGCGCAATACAACTCCTTGCGGATCTTCATCGCTATCGCCAAGGAGACTGGCTTCGAGGCGATCAAGCCTTGCCAATTTCTCCTGCGGCTCCAGCGCCGGGTGGTCGGCAATATCGTCGGCCACGCACACGAATTCATAGAAGGCAAGAATGGCCGGTCGATGCCTGCGCTTGATGATCCACGACGCGACCGGAAAGTTTTCGTCGCGATGGCCCTTGCCGGATCGGAGCTTGGCGCTGCTGCTCATTGCAAGCTCGGCGCGTCAACGTGAACGCGTCCCTTCCAGCTCCCACCTCGCCGCCGCGCATGCCGATAGGCGGAATCGATCGTATAGACCGCATAGAGCAGCGCGATGGCAGGCAGTGCAATGCCCCACAGCGGCGACAGGCGATAGAAGCGAAGCATCGGCTGAAACGAGATCGCCATCAACAGCCAGGCGGCAATCCCGAACCAGCGGGCCTCCCCGTTCGCAAACACGGCGAGTACCGGCGGCGCCACAAAGACGAGCAGCATGCCGGCGATCGTTGCTGCAAGCAGCAAGGGCGAGAAGTGAAGCTGCGCGTAGGCCGAGCGCGATATCATCTGCTTCACGTCGGCAAAGCTTTCATAGGCGCGAATACTGCGCACACGACCTGTCAGGCCGAGCCAGATGGACCCTTGTGTTTTCAATTGCCGGGCCAGAGCGCAATCATCGATCAGGGCATTGCGGATTGCGTCGATGCCGCCGGAATTGCGGAGCGCATCGGCGCGCACCAGCATGCAGCCGCCCGCGGCGGCAGCTGTCGATGAATGACGCTGCCCCACCCAGGCGAACGGAAACAACATCTGAAAGAAATAAACGAATGCCGGCACGTGGCTGCGTTCGGCAAGACTGATGCAGCGCAGCTTTGCCATCAGCGAGGTCAGCACGAATTGGCCCGCCGATGCGCGTGCGACCAATGCAGATAATGAATCGGGCGCATGAACGATATCGGCATCCGTGAGCAGCAAATAATCCGGATTGAATTTTTCCTCGGCAACTTCAATGCCGCGCTTGAGCGCCCACAGCTTTCCGGTCCAGCCGGGCGGCAGGCTGCTGTTTGCAAGGATCGCAAGCGCGCGCTCCGGCTGTACAGCCACACCCGTCTCGCGCGCGATGGCAGCGGTGCCGTCACGGCTGTCGTCATCGACGAGCACGATCGAGAACGGCCCGGCATAATCCTGGCGCAGCAGCGAGCCCAGGCTTTCACGGATACAGTCGGCCTCATCGCGCGCCGGAACGACCGCCGTGATCGACGGCCAGCGGCCTGGCGTCGGCGGAATAGCGTCGTCGCGCACAGAGCAGCGCCAAAAGCCGGCCCGCGCGCATACCAGATAGATCCAGATCGCCAGAACGATCCCTGAGAACACGATCAACATGA
>DASUKT010000213.1:0-13103 GCA_036278575.1 Pseudolabrys sp.
TAGTGCAGCGCCATCGTCGTATCGAGCGGATTGCCAATCACGTTGTTGAAGTAAAACCGGCCAAAACGCTGCGGCTGCGTGAAGCCGGTCGGATGAATGAAAACGAGCGCGTCGAGCTCCTCGGCCTTCTTCCAGAATGGCGCGAACGCCGGATCGGACAGCTCCTTGCCATTGACGTTGGTGAGGATTTCGACGCCCTTGAAGCCGAGGTGCTTCATGCCGCGCTCGAGCTCTCTCGCCGCCTCGTTGCCATCCTGCATCGGCACGCCACCGAGCGCGATCAGCCGGTCCTTGTGTTTGCCAACATACTCGGCGACGCCGTCGTTGAGCGCGCACGCGGCCTTAACGCCGATGTCGACCGGCAGATAGTAATAGATTTGCGGCGGCGCGGGACAAATGAGCTGCATGTCGACGCCCATCTCGTCCATTGCCGCGAAGCGTTCGTCCGTCGTGCTCATGCGCGTGCGGATGTCCGACGCTTGCTTGGCCATGAGCGCTTGGGTCTCGGGAGCCGCCGTGGCAACCAGCGGATCGGTCGCCTGCTTGAGATGCGGCGCCACGATCTCCGCGACGTGCGGTACGGCGACATGAGCATGCATATCGAGCGTGAGACTTTTCGGTCTGACGTCGCGCCCCGGCTTGCCGTGCTTACGCGCCGCGGTGTCGGCGTATTTGTTCCAGATGTCGGCCATTCGAACTCCCCAATCGTCATCATCCGCGACAGCGGATGATCCAGTAGCCCGTGAACTTGCGATTTTCAATCTCGTCAGAGAGTACTGGATGCCCCGCTTCCGCGGCGCATGACAGCCCCAATTAAAACACCCCAAGATGCTGCGTCAGATCGACCTTCTTTTCGGTCAGCTCCGCCGGCGTGGACACCACCGCGACATGGCCGCTGTTGAGGATCACGATATCGTCGGCCACGTCGAACACCAATGTCGGGTTTTGCTCGACCAGCACGATCGAAAGTCCGCTTTCCTTGAGCTTGCGGATCGTATTCATCACTTCGTGCACGATCTGCGGCGCGAGGCCTTCCGAGGGCTCGTCCATCAGTAATACGCGCGGATTGCCCATCAGGGCGCGGCCGATCGCCAGCATCTGCTGCTCGCCGCCGGACAAATGCGCGGAAATCTGGTTGCGGCGTTCGGAAAGGCGCGGAAACATCGTGAAGACGGTATCGATCGTCCAGGGCGAATGCTTGCCGTTGCCGCTCGATCTGCGCGCCGCCACGATCAGGTTCTCGCGCACGGTAAGGCTTTTGAAAATGCGCCTGCCTTGCGGCACAAGCGCGACACCGTGAGCGGCGATCTGCTCAGGCGGCAGGTTGGTGACGCGATTTCCGAAGACAGCGACTTCCCCCGTGCGCGGATGCAACAGGCCGACCGAGACATTCATGCACGTCGATTTGCCGGCGCCGTTACGTCCCAGCAGGCCGAGCATACGGGCTTCGCCGAGCTCGAACGACACGTTCTGCAGCACGTGACTGTCGGCATAAAACGCGTTGACGTGCTGGAGCGTGAGCGCGCTAGTGGCCAAGGTAGACCTCCCGCGTGCGTGGATCGGCGACAACCTCCGATCGTGTGCCTTCGACGATGACTTCGCCGAAATGCAACAGCGTGATGCGGTCGGCAAAATCGAGCGCTACGTCCATATTGTGCTCGATCATCACCATGGTGACGTCGCGCGGAATAGCGAGCAGAAGTTTTTGCACGTCCCGGCGCTCGTCGATTGAGAGGCCGGCGAACGGCTCGTCGAGCAGCAGAACCTTGGGTTTTTGCGCCAGCGCCATCGCGATCTCCACGCGCCGCCGCTCACCGTAAGATGTCTGAGCAAGCGGGCGTTCGGCAATATGGCCAAGCCCGACGCTCTCGATGGCCTGCCGGGCATCGTCGACCAGATGGCGTTGCCGGCCCATATCGATAAACGGATTCCAACGGGCTTTCGAAAGCCCGAGCAGCGCGAGCATCACGTTGTGAATAATCGTGTCGCGCGCAAAAAGCGTGATGATCTGGTAGGTGCGGGCCATGCCGAGGTGCGGCCGGCGTTGCGCCGGCACTTGCGTGATGTCCTTGCCGAAGAGGCGAATGGTGCCGCCGTCGGGCGTCAGATCGCCGGTGATCTGGTTGAACAACGTGGTCTTGCCGGCGCCGTTCGGGCCGATAATAAGCCGGCGCTCCCCCGGCTCGACATTGAGGTCGACGTTCTTGGTGACGTGCAAGCCGCCGAACGATTTGCGCAAGCCGGAAACGGTGAGAGCGCTCATGCCTTCGGCCCTCCGGTTTCAAGTACGCTTGCGCGCCGGCGCGATTTCGTCTTGCGCCAGCCGAGCTTCCAGAGCCGCACGGTGCCGGGCACGAGGCCTTCCGGCATCAGGATGACGATGGCGACGAAGATCGCGCCCAGCAGAAAGTTCCAGCGCGCGATGTAGCCGCTGACGACTGACTTCACGATGACGACGAGCGCTGAACCGACGAACGGGCCCAGTAGCGTCGCCGGACCGCCGGAAATCACCATCAGCACCACTTCCGCGGAGGAGGTCAAGGCAAGCGTCTGCGGACTGATGAACTGGTTGTAATAGACAAAGAGAATTCCCGCGATGCAGGTCAGCAGCCCTGAGAGCATGCAGGCCCAAAAGCGAATCATCCAGACGTGGTACCCGAGCGCCGTCATTCGGCGCGGTTGATCGCGCGTGCCGCGCAGCGCCGCGCCGAACGGCGAGCGCACAAAAATGGTGACGAGGATGGTGCAGATCACGAACACCACAAACGTGACGTAATAGAACGCTTCCGGCGACGTGAGAGAAAATCCGAACGGCATCGGGCGGCTGTGCACATTGATGCCGTTGTCACCATTGGTGACGCTGATCCAGCGGTAGGCAAGCCCCCAAATGATCTCGCCCAAGGCCAGCGTGATCATAATGAAGCCGATGCCGGTGGTGCGCAGCGACAACGCCGCAAACACCGCTGTCGAAAACAGTCCGATAATAATGGCCGCGATAATGGAGAGCGGATGCCCCCAGCCGGCTGCAAGCAGATAGGCGGTCGCATAGCTTGCAATGCCGAAAAGCCCGGCGTGCCCCAGGGAGACGAGCCCTGCGTAGCCAAGCAGCAGGTTCACGCCGAACGCAAAGATCGCATAGAACAGAATTTGGCTGGCGACATTGACGTAGTAAATCTGCGTGAGCCAGAGCGGCAGCGTGACGAGCGCCAGAAAAACGGCGACAAGCACGACCCGACCGACGACGTTGCGGGTCATGGCAGTTGCCTGCCGAAAAGACCCTGCGGCCGAAGCACCAGCACCAGCAGCATAGGCAGAAACAGGATGAAATACGCAAGCTCCGGCAGCAGCGCCTGACCGAAGTTATAGAGAAAGCCCACGATCAGGCTGCCGACGAATGAGCCGAGCAAGCTGCCGGTGCCGCCGAGAATGACGACGACCAGCGCGAGCGGCAGCATGTCCTGATCGAGCCCGGGATAAACCGAGAGAATCGGGCCGCCGATAATGCCGGCAAAACCCGCGAGGGCGGCGCCCAGCCCGAACACGATCGTGAAGATCTGCGATACGCGAATACCGACGACGCGGGCCATATCCGGGTCGTCGACGCCGGCGCGGATCATGGCGCCAAGCCGCGTACGTTCGAGCAGCAGCCAGAGCGCCAAGGCGACGACAGCCGCTATCCCGATGATCGCCAGCCGGTAGAGCGGGAAAACGGCGACGCCATAGCGGACGAATCCGACAAGACTGCTCGGCGTTGCGACCGAAATCGGATCGCCGCCCCAGACCATCAGGCAGAAGTCGGCGACCATGAATGAGATGCCGAGCGTAACCAACACTTGCGCCAGCGGCTCTCCCGGCAGCCTGCGGAGCAGCAATCGCTCGATCAACGCGCCGAAAATGGCGACGATGAGCGCGCTCAGAATGGCGGCCAGCCAAAAGTCAATACTCGTGTTGAGAACGCTCACGATGAGAGTCGCGCCAACGTAGGCGCCGAGCATGAACAAAGAGCCATGCGTCAGGTTGGGAATACGCATCAGCCCGAAGATCAGCGAGAAGCCCGCCGAAAGCAAAAACAGCAGACCGCCAAACGTTATGCTGTTGACGGCCAGCAAAACCCAAAAAGTCATTGTCGTCGTGTTCCCGCGCGATCCGCCGAAAGGATCCGCGGGCGTCCTGCGACACCCGCGGAAAAGAAGTGAAGATCAGCACTTCTTCAGCGGCGGGTAGCTACGCGTGTAGACCGGTTCCGCGAGATATTCCTTTTCTGGCCAGACCCAGAATTGGCTCACGTTCTCATAGGTTTTAACGGTCTTGTTCCACAGCTTGAGGCCGTACTTGGCGCCTTCTTTGCCGAGCTTGCGGATGAAGATATTTCCAACCACGTTGCCGAGATGATCGAACTTGATCGGTCCGCGCGGGGTGTCCTTGATGCTGAGACCTTTCATCGTTGCCAAGAACTTTTCTTTGTTGCTGGCATCTCCACCCAGGGCCTTGAGACCCGCATCGACCACCTGACAATTGACATACAGTCCCGCGGCATAGAATCCGGGAACGGTATTGTAGTTTTTCATCATGCCGTTGACGAAGCGCTTGTTGGCATCATTTTCCAGATCGAGCGTGTAGGGGCATGCAGAGACCAGTCCAATCGCGTCGTCGCCGAAGCTCTTGAGCAACGCGTCGTCGCCGCCGGTCTCGCCAGTGCACACCGGAAATTTGAGGCCGAAGCTGTGGTACTGCTTCATGAACCGCAGCGGATTCGATCCGGCGAAGCCCTGGCAAACGCCGTCGCAATCGCTGATCTGGGCGAGGTAGGGCGTGTAGTCGGGCGTGACGATCGGCGGCCATAATTTCTTTGTGACACAACCGCCGTCCTTCTCGAATGCCGCCTGGAAACCGCCCATCTGTTCGTAGCCGAAGGCGAAGTCTTCGACGACGGTGACGACGCGTTTGAGCTTCATTTCTGTTGCGGCGTAGTGGCCCATCGGTTGCATCGCCTGCGACGATGTCGCAGATGCGCGCAACAGATAGGGATTTGGCTTGCGCTGCGTGAGGTCCTGCGCTGCCGCAAGACTGAGCGTCGGCATCTTGTGTTGGATAATATAATCGCTGATGGCATAGAGCTCGAAACTGGCAAGCGGCCCGAGAACGACGTCCACCTTGTCGCGTTCGACCAGCTCCTGCACCTTGGTCTTGGCGCCTGCCGGATTGCCGCCGGTGTCCGCCGAAACGAAGTCGACCTTGCGGCCGCCCATCATGTAATTCTTTTCTTTCAAGAACGTGATGACGCCTTGCTCCATCTGGATGCCGCCTTCGGCCAGCGGTCCGGTCTTGACCGTGAGCAGGCCGAGCTTGAACGGCGCTTTTTGAGCGACCGCCGGGGCTGGGAATTTGAACGTCGCGAGCGCAGCGCCGGCAGCGGTGCCCGCCAGGACTTTGCGGCGGGTGATCTTGTGAGACATTTTGTTCCTCCCTCTGTCGCCCATTGCGGGCCGATTTGCTGGCCGGGTTTGCGGCCGTTTTATTCCGAGAGCCGAATATCTTATGGGCTGCCGCAGGACGGGCACGGCGGACCAAGCCGTTCCATCATCGACTAATGTATTACGCTCTGTAAAGCCCGGAGCGACCGTGAGCCGCGCGTCTTGATTGCGGGCGGTTGTGGGCGGGCGGAAGATCGGTATGGTAGGAATTTGCGCGCTAGAACTCTTCGGTCGAGGAGTGGGATATGGCGAGCGCGTTCGAGATCGGGCCGTTGGCAGGTTCGCTCGGCGCCGAGGTGCTCGGCATCGATCTGGCTGCGGATTTAGGTCACAACGTCGTGGCCGACATTCGGCAGACCTGGCTCAAGCACGGCGTTATCTTCTTTCGCGATCAGGATCTGCCGCCTGCGAGCTTTATCGCCTTTGCAAAGCGCTTCGGCGCATTGGTGGAATATCCGTTCGTCAAAGGTATCGATGGATTTCCGGAGATCATTCCGGTCGTGAAGCTTGAGCATGAGACCAGGAATTTCGGAGGCATATGGCACAGCGACACGACGTATCTCGACGAGCCGCCGATGGCGACCATGCTGATCGCGCGCGAAGTGCCGCCGTACGGCGGGGATACGCTGTTTGCGAATATGTATCTTGCCTATGAAACCCTATCCGAAGGCATGAAACGCATGCTCGGAGGCCTGACGGCCATCAATCACTCCGCCAAGGCAGACGTCACGCGGACGCGCGAAGATCGGCTGCGGGATGGCGCTAAAGCCGAAGCCAAGCGGGAATATGTCAGCGAACATCCGGTGGTACGGACGCACCCGGAAACCGGCCGCAAGGCGCTCTACGCCAATGTCGGGCACACGGTAAAGTTCAAGGACATGACCGAGGAGGAGAGCGCGCCGATCCTCAATTTCCTCTTTCAGCACCAGACGCGGCCGGAGTTTACGTGCCGATTCAATTGGCGGGTCGGCTCGCTCGCGTTTTGGGATAACCGCTGCGTTTTGCATAATCCGGTGAACGATTATCACGGCTATCGCCGTGTCATGCATCGCGTAACGTTGGCGGGCGACAGGCCGCGCTGATGCGACTTCTTCAACAGTCCACTAAATCCCGAGATAGCTCGACTTGATTTTTTCGTCGCCCTGCAACGCTTCGGGGCGGCCCGAGTACACCACTTGGCCTTTGCTCATCACGTGGACATAATCGACCAGTTTCAAAGCGAGATTGGCGTTCTGCTCTACCAGCAGAATCGAAAGCCCTTCCTCTTTCAGTTTGCCGATCGCAGCCCACACGCCCTGAATGATGATGGGCGCGAGTCCTTCGGAGGGCTCGTCCATGATGAGGCAATCCGGGTTGGTCATGAGCGCGCGTCCGATGGCGAGCATCTGCTGTTCGCCGCCCGAGAGGGTTTTTGCGCGTTGATTTCGCCGCTCCTCAAGCCGGGGAAAAAGAGCATAGACGCGTTTGAGCGCCCAGCCGTGCCGATTGACGTTGCGTTCGGCAACGAGAAGATTCTCTTCGACCGCGAGCGTCGGAAATACGCGCCGGCCTTGCGGAACGAGACCCATCCCGCCGCGCACTGTTTCGAAGGAGGAGACATTGGTGATGTCGCTGCCCTTGAAAACGACGCGGCCGTGGCGGGGCGGATTGAAGCCGACAATCGAATTAACCAGCGTCGTCTTGCCGACACCGTTGCGCCCCAGCAGCCCGAGAATCTGTCCTTGCTCAAGCTTTAGCGACAGTCCTTGCAGCACGTACGCGTCGCCGTAATAGGTATGAATGTCCTGAACCTCGAGGATCGC
Organism: Pseudolabrys sp.; assembly: GCA_036278575.1. Lineage (GTDB taxonomy): Bacteria > Pseudomonadota > Alphaproteobacteria > Rhizobiales > Xanthobacteraceae > Pseudolabrys. The sequence continues at coordinate 7,277 of DASUKT010000213.1, forward strand.
CATCACCCGACCCCCAGGTAGATTTCCTGCACGCGTTGGCTCTTCTTGATCTGCTCGGGCGTGCCGGTCTCCAGCAACTCACCGAAATGCAGGACGGAAATCTCGGTGCAGACGTCGAAGACGACATCCATGTCGTGTTCGATCAAAAGAATCGCGAGCTTGGGATCGAGCTTCATCAGAAAGCGCGCCATTTCAGTCGACTCGCCGGACGAAAGGCCTGCGGCCGGCTCATCGAGCAGCAGGATTTTCGGGTCGCTGGCGAGGCCGAGCACGATTTCAAGCTGGCGCTGCTCGCCGTGGGAAAGGTTACGGACTTCGACGTCCTTGCGATCGAGGAAGCCGGCTTGCTCCAGCAGACGGTGGGCTTTTTCGTAGGCTTCCTTGTACGAAGACATGAAACGCCACATCACGAACTTGGTCTGGCGCAAGCCCTGGATGGCGAGCAGCACGTTATCGAGAACCGTCAGCTTCGGAAAAAGACTCGTAACCTGGAAAGTGCGCGCCATGCCGAGCCGGGTGCGCTGATCGCTGCGCCACTTGCTGACGTCCTGGCCAAACAGCATCACTTGCCCGGAGGTCAGCGGATAGATTCCAGTGATCAGGTTGAACAGCGTCGTTTTGCCGGCGCCGTTTGGGCCGATAATGGCCTTACGGTCGCCGGACATGACGCGCAGGCTCACGCCGCGCGTCGCCTCGAGGCCGCCGAAGCTTTTGCGCAAAGTTCTCAGTTCGAGAGCCGGTGTAGCGGCTTCGGATTCCGTTCTCACGCGCCGTTCCTGAGCTGAAAAAAGAAGCGGCGCCGGAAACGAAAGTCCGGCGCCGCAATGCGTCACTCGCAATATTTGCAGGGCGGGAAGTCGCGGCTGTACACCGGCTGCTTCAGGAACTTCTCCTTGCCGTACGTCCAATATTGGCTGACGTGCGGATAGGTCTTGATGACCGTGTTCCAGAGCTCAGCCTTCGGGTACCCGAACATCTTCTTCTTCTCGACCTTCTTGATGTAGATGTTCTGGATCGGATTGCGGTCCTCGAAGCTGATCGGTCCGCGCACCGCGTCCAGCTTCAACCCGGACATGATGTCGATGAACTTCTCGGCGCCCGGATATTTTCCGCCGGCCTTCTTGATCGAGATGTCGATGATCTCGGCCGTCGTGTAGTCGGACTCCGAATAGTAGGACGGCACCTTGCCGTATTTGCTTCGGTAGGCTTTCACGAAGGCTTCGTTCTTCGGTGTCTGAATGGCGGCGCTGTACATCAGCGAGGAGACGTCGCCGATGACTTCGTCGCCCATGAAGGGCAACACGAATTCGTCATAGCTGGTGCCGCCGCCGATGATCGGCTTCTTGTTGCCGGACCGGCGCAACTGCTTGGGGAATTGCAGCGACATCGGGCCGACCATCAGCGAGAAGATCGCGTCGGCGTCGCCCTTGATCGACGGAATGTAAGGCCCGAAGTCCTTGGTCCCGAGCGGCGGCCAGATTTTCTGGATGACCTTGCCGCCACAGTCTTCGAAGACCTTTTGGAAGCCGCCGACCTGCTCGTAACCGAAGGCGTAGTCCGCGGCGATCGTCACCACTTTCTTGTAGCCCTGGTCGCAAGCCCACTGGCCGATCGCGTGCGTCGGCTGCGAGCTCGTCCATCCGGTGCGGAAGAAGTAAGGATATTTGCTGAGTTGACGTTGCGTGAGATCGTCTGCCGCCGGCACGGGCGAGATATACAGCGTCTTTTCGCTGTTGCTTACCGGCGCCAGCGCATAGCCGGTCGAAGCGAGCAGGCCGCCGACAAAGAAATTCACTTTGTCCTGCAACACCAGTTTCTTCGCCTTGGTAACCGAGGCGTCGGATTTGCCCTGGCTATCTTCGACGATCAACTTGACGTCCATGCCGCCCAGTTTGCCGTGATGCTGGTCGAGGTACAGCTGGAAGCCGTTGACCATGTCTTTGCCGATCTGGGCGAAGATGCCGGTCATCGGCGCGATGAAGCCGATGCGAAGCTCAGCCGCCTGAGCCGGCACGCTCATGCTCAAGCCGAGCAGCATCCCCGTGCCCAACAACACGGGGCTTATTCTTTGTCGCACAGTTCTTGTCATTGTCGTTCCTCCCTTTGTGTGGTGCTTCCCTTTTGTCTCTCAGGAAGGCGCCAGTTTCTCCGCCGGCGCTGACTTGCTCGCTCTGTTCGATAACGCCTGATTGATTCGCGCCGGAATACCCATCAGGCCCGTCGGCAGGTAAAGAATTGTCAGAACATACACGCCGCCCAGCACGTACTGCCACCAAGGCACAAGCGTGCTGAGATATTCGCGCAATCCGAACACGATCGCGGCTCCGATGGCGCCGCCGACAAGCGTGCCGGCGCCGCCGAGAACGACCATCAGCAAAGCATCGACTGAGGTGGTCAACACGAGGGTTTCGGGGCTGACCAGGCCATTGGTGTGCGCCCACAACACGCCGGCCAAGCCGCCAAATGCACCGGCGACGATGAAAGCAATGTATTTGTGGAGCCACGTATTGTACCCGAGGATCTGCATGCGAAGCTCGCGTTCGCGAATGCCGGTAAGGCTGCGGCCAAACGGCGAACGCACAAAGATGTAAAGCAGCAGCAGCGAGGCAATGAAGAACCCGAACACCAGAAAGAAGAATGTGCGCTCGTTCGTCAGGTCGAGGCCAAAACTCGGCCGCGCGGTGACGCTGATGCCGTTGTCGCCGCCGGTCAGCGAATTCCAGCGATAGGCGAGCCCCCACACGCATTGACCGAGTGCGAGCGTGATCATCAGGAAATAGACGCCGCTGGCCCGGATCGCGAACAGCCCGAAGAACGCCGCAAGCGCCGCGCCGATCAGCATGCCGAGCAGCACGACGATCCAGAAATCCCAGCCCAGTCCGATATGAAATTTGGCGGCAAGGATCGCCGTCATGTAGGCGCCGACGCCGAAATAGGCGGCTTGCCCCAGCGAGGCGAGCCCGGTGAAGCCGAGCAGGACGTCGACGCTCATCGCCAGAATTGCGAACACCAGCGCGCGGGTCGCCAGCAACACCACAAAGGAAGTCGAGTGCGGGATGATGTAGGCGAGCGCCAAAAGCACCAAGGCGACGATCAGAACTTTGGTTTTCTGAGTGTCCATCGCGCGTCACTCGCGTCCGAACAATCCGGTCGGCTTGATCGCCAGGATCAGGACCATGGGCGCGTACAGCGTGAAGTATGAAACTTGCGGAAACAGCGCTTTGCCGAAATTGTCGGCGAGACCGACGGCGAGGGCGCCGATCGCGGCGCCGCCAAGACTGCCCATGCCGCCGATGATGACGACGGCAAAGGCGAGCGGCAGCATCTCGAAGTCGAGGCCCGGATAAATGCCGAGAAAGGCGCCGCCGATCACGCCGCCAAGTGCGGCGAGAAATGCGCCGAGCGCGAAGATAATCATGGAAATGCGGTTGGTATCGATGCCGACGCCGCGCGCCATCTGAGCATCGTCGACGGTGGCGCGCACCGCCGCACCCACGCGGGTCTTTTCCATCGCGAGCCACAGCGCGATGCCGATCGCCAGAGCCATGACGATCATGAACACGCGATAAAGCGGAAAATAAATGCCGCCGATGACGATGCTGTTGTTGAAGATGGGCGCCGGATTGATGTCCATGTTGTCGCCGCCCCAGATGTCGAGCGCGGCCTGCTGGAACAAGTAAGCGAAGCCGACGGTGAGCAACACTTGCCGGAGAGGATCAAAGCCCAGCGGCCTGAGAAACACGCGCTCCATCACCAGTCCCAGCACGGCGACGCCGAGCGCTGCGAGCGGCAATGACAATGTCCAGGAGCCGGTCGCCCAGATGACCGACAGTGCGAGATAGCCACCCCACAGGAAGTATGCGCCGTGGGCAAGATTGACGATGCGCATCACGCCAAAAATCAGGGAAAGCCCGCTGCCGACGAGAAAGAGCAACGCGCCATACGAAATGCCGTTAAACGCCTGGATGACCCAGAAGTGCGTATCCATCCCCCCGGAAATCCTTCTTTTTGTGTGAAGGCTTGTGGGCAGCTTAGCGCATCACCGCCGCGAGTAAACACTCCCAAATGGCCGCAGGATGCCCCCGCAGCCGGATTCCATGCGGCGTCCCGGTTCGATGCGGGCCGCGTGTTATTTTCGTTTCTTGCGCGCCGAAGGTGCGCCCTTCTTCGGCGGTATGATCGGAAGCAGAACGTAGGGGGCCTTGGCGCCGCCGAAATGAAGGGTGGTGATGCCGTTGAAGACTTTCATCGGCCGGTCGGCGGGATCGTTGTGCAAGAACGGCCCGCAGCCGGTCAGTTCGTTCTTGAAGTTCGAGAGCTTGCCGCCGATGCCGCCGCCGTATTCGTAATCCTTGCCGCGGATCGACAGCGCGATCCGGTAGCCCTGCGGCACGACAATCGACGTCGGCCAGATTTCGATGTCGAGATCGACGACTTCGCCCTTCTTGAGGTGCTGAATGCGGTCGTGGGTGTGATACGGCCGATAGGGCGACGACAATTTCGGGTCGAGCTTGCGGTGCGAGGCGCGCAGCCAGCCTTGTGCGACCGGTGTGTGCGGGTCGATTGCGCCCTGGAACACGATCTCCTTCATGTCGCCGGTGAACACGCGCAACACGATGAAGAAGTCGGCATCCCTGGTCGAGGAAGAAGCAAAGAGCTTGAGCGCGGAGGGGCCGGTTATCTCGGTTTCATTGTCGAGCGGCGGTGTGAGAAACGTGAGCCCGTCGCCCATCGCCGCGAATTTAAGCTGCGCACGGCCAGCTGGCTTTTTTGTTGTGAGCGTCTGATCGCGCGGATCGAGATAGAACTTGGTCCATTTCGTGCGCTTGAGCGGCCATTCATTTTCGGCACGGGCGACGAATTTTTCGCCGGGATGGCGCACCTGCAGCATCACTTTCGGTTGCTTCGACCATCCGGTGTCTCTGCCGTGCAGAAAATAATCGAAGAACCGCTTCTGTTGCTCGCGGCCGTAATCGGTGTAGAAATGCGTCCAGTGCTCGATGCCGTGCGCCTCGAGCCATTTATCCTTCGAGGCTGCACGCACGAAACCTTCGAAATTGCCGCGTGGGTGCAAGCCCTGGCCGCCCCAGTTCGCCGCCGAAAACATCGGCACCTTGATCTTGGACCAAATCGGCGAGCGTGCCTTGTGGTATTCGTCATCAAGCGGATGCGCGCGAATGTCGTCGCCGAAATTCGCGCGGTTCCGCTCGAGTTCGTTTTCCGACAGAGTCTCGGGCCCGCACACCAGGTGGCCATGCACGCGGCTGCGCTTGCCGCGCTCGCCGGCACCGTATTGCACCGTCTTCACCTGCATGTCGTACCAGTTCTCCCAGAACGTCGAGAGAATGCCGCCATGGTGCGTCATGTCGCGATACCAGTCCGCCGCACCTTCCCAGATGCAGATTGCGGCGAGATGCGGCGGCTGTAACGACGCGACGTGCCACTGATTGATGCCGTAATATGAAATGCCGTTGAGGCCGACTTTGCCGTTCGACCACGGCTGCCGGCCGGCCCACTCGATGCAATCGTAATAATCTTTCGTTTCACGCGGTGAGAAATGATCGATGAAGCCCGGTGAGCAACCGGTGCCACGGGAGTCGACGCGCACACAGGCATAGTCGTGTGTCACCCACTTCTCGGGATCGACCACTTCCCAGCTTTGATAGAGATTGCTGGAGCCGGCGGTGACGTCCGGATGCTTTGTCGCCATGCGCTGCCATGCGCTCGGGTAGCCGTCCTCAAAGGCGAGATTCTTCGCGTAGGGGCCGTAAGAGAGGATGACGGGATATTTGCCATCCTTCGCCGGGCGGAAGACATCGGCGCGGAG
>DASUKT010000214.1:0-5618 GCA_036278575.1 Pseudolabrys sp.
AATGACAAGGAGCTTGTGGTCGATAAAAAGGATTTCGAAGCGGCGGTTGATCGCGTCTCCACGGTATCGAGCGAGCGCGGGCGCGCCGTCAAGCTCTCGCTGACGAATGGAAGGCTGGTCCTTTCGGTCACAAATCCGGACTCCGGCAGCGCGACGGAAGAGATCGAAGTCGAGTACGGGTCCGATCCGCTCGATATCGGATTCAATTCGCGCTACCTGCTCGACATCGCGGCGCAGATCGAAGGCGAAGTCGCGATACTGAAGCTCGCCGACCCCGGCTCGCCGACGTTGATCCAGGACAAGGATTCCAAGGGCGCACTCTACGTCCTGATGCCGATGCGGGTGTGATCACCCGTAAATGCCGGCTTTGTTTTATTGTCATGCCCGGCCCTGTGCCGGGCATTCGCGTCTGTAGGCCGAAAGCGAGACATGGATGACCGGGACGAAGCCCGGCCCTGACGCCTATAACTGCTCATCATTGTTGCGGCGTTCGAGCATGGATTGCACCGCATGCCTATGCGACTGATGCCCTGAAACGAGATGATCGCCCCCCATATCCGTCGCCTGACGCTGACGAATTTTCGCAGTTATCCCGCCGCGCAGGTTGAACTCGCCGGAGCGCCCGGTCCCGTCGTGCTCACCGGACCGAACGGTGCGGGCAAGACAAATCTGATCGAGGCGATTTCCTTTCTCGCTCCCGGCCGCGGCTTGCGCCGCGCGACGCTTCACGAGGTTGCCTTCACGGAGGGCGACGGCGCCTGGGCGGTCGCCGCCGAAATTGAGGGCACGCTCGGGTTGGCGACGCTCGGTACCGGCATCGAGGCGCCCAAAGATGAGGATGCTCCAACGACGCGTGCCTGCCGCATCGATCGCGAACCTGTCGGCTCCGCGGCCGCTTTTGCAGATCATCTGCGTGTGATCTGGCTCGTCCCGGCAATGGATCAACTGTTCAACGGCCCCGTTTCCGAGCGACGCCGATTCCTCGATCGACTTGTGCTTGCGCTCGATGCGCAGCACTCGAGTCGAGTGGCGGCATTGGAGCGGTCCTTGCGCTCGCGCAACCGGCTCCTGGAAAATCCGAACGCCGACGATCCCTGGCTCGATGCCGTCGAGCGCGAAACGGCGGAACTTGCGGTCGCCGTCGGCGCCGCGCGCATGGAAACCGTGCGCCGGCTCGCCGCTGCGCTTGCGAATTCACAAGAAGCCCAAAGCGCATTTCCCCTTGCCCAAATCTCACTGCAAGGATGGATGGAAGAACTCCTCGCCGGGCGCACCGCAGTTGAAGTCGAGGATCGCTATCGCAGCCTGCTGCGCGACAATCGCGCGCGGGATGCGGCGGCCGGACGCACGCTCGACGGCCCGCACGTGTCGGATTTCATCGTGCACTATGCTGCCAAGGGCATCGCTGCCGCCGACGCCTCGACCGGCGAACAGAAGGCATTGTTGATTCGCCTGGTGCTGGCGCATGCGAACCTCATCAAACAAATGAGCGGCTCGTCACCAATCCTGCTTCTCGACGAAGTCATTGCGCATCTCGATCCAAATCGGCGCGCGGCACTTTACGACGCGCTTTCCGATCTCGGCGCGCAGGTCTGGATGACGGGAGCCGATCCCGCGGCCTTCGGCGATATCACTGACCGCGCGCAAGTCTTCGAGATTCGACCCGGCCGCGTGCGGCCCCTAACCGCGCGTTAACCCGCAGCGTTGCATATCAATCGAGAAATTTTGAAGTTATCCGGCTCAGGAACCATCGCTGCGGGTGTGCTTTTACTCTTCCTGAGGCAGCGCGGAGGCGAGGATGGGAACAAAGGCGGTAGCAGAGCCGGTGCAGCGCGAGTTAAATCGCGCTCTCGACGACGCGCGCCGCTGCATTGAGCGCGTCGAGATGGTTGCGGTCATGCTCCAGGCTTTCAATGCGCCTATTCCCGAGTACGAGCCTCGTCTCCGCAACCTGCCTTTCAACCTGAAATCGTTCGAACTCGGCAGAGCAAACAAAAACCGCTCCTGACGCGCGGGAGAACGATCAGAATTCACCGAGCAGTTCTCGCCGCCGCCGCTCGGAAGCATCCGAATAGCGTCGCAATGCGTGCGCCTCGGTTAACACTCCCATGACATGGCGATGCTCGGCATTGTCGAGGACCGCAAGCGCTTCCGCTTCCGTGCGATCGAAGCCCGAGATTGCATCCTGCACGGTCATCTGCGGCAGCAGGAAATTGTCCGCGAGATGCAGGATGTCACGCACCGACCCGGTGGCGTCGAGGTCGGCGCCGTGCGCTTCCGGAACCATCACCATGCCGGCGTAGCCGCCATCGCCGTCGACCGCCACCACGCGGCTGGTCGAGCCGAGCGGAAACGTCTGCCGAAAATCGGTAATCGGCGTATCGACCGGCGTGGTGCGCACGTCGGGGCGCATCATGCGCGCCACCGTGAGATCGCGGATCCAGCCTACGTCGGCGGCGCTGCGGATCGTTTCGCCGCGCAGGTGGAAGCGCCAGGTGGCAAATGAGTACCCAAAAAACTCGCGCGTCACTTGCGCCGAGATGATGACAGCGATCAACACCGCGGTGGCGAGCCAAAGGTCTCCGGTGGACTCCAGCGCGATGAAAGCCATGGTCAGCGGCCCGCCGATAATCGAGACCGAGATCGCGCTCATGCCGATGATCGCGTAAGCATCCGGATCGAGATGCAGGCTCGGCCAAAGTATGTTCGCGCTGACCGCAAAAATCTGCCCGCCGAGTGCGCCGAGCAGCAGCGACGCAAAGAAAAGTCCACCGCGGAATCCGCTGCCGAGCGAAATCATGGAAGCGAGTGACTTCAGCAGGAAAATCAGCGCGATTTCGCGCAACGGCAGCTTGAAGATGCCGGTCAGGTGCAGCGCGCCGTGCCCTGACGACATCACCTGTGGCGAGATCATTGCGATGAGTCCGACCAATGCCCCGCCCAGCATCGGACGCACGGCCGGCGGCAGCCGCAAACGCTTGAACAGGGCCTCGCTCGAAGCGACGCCCCGCATCATGACAATGCCGTAGACCGCCGCAAACAGGCCGACCACGCCGGCGATGATGAGATCGTGGATCTGAAGCCCTGTGAGAGCGCCGGCGTCGATGCCAATCTTCTCCGGCGAGAACGCCTGCGCCGTAAGAAAGCCGAGCAACGCCGCCATGCCAACCGGCGCAAGGCTTGCAATCGAATAGCTGCCGATGACCAGTTCGAAGGCGTAGAACGCGCCGCCCAGCGGCGCACCGAAAGCTCCTGCAATGCCGGCAGCGGCGCCGCAGCCGACCAATACGCGCAGATCGCCGCGACGGAGCCGAAAGGCGCGGCCTGCCCAGGAAGCGATTCCGCTGGCGAGCTGCGTATATCCCGCCTCAAGGCCGACCGAGGCGCCGACGCCGCTGGACCAGATCGTCTGCAAGGCGACGATCAGGCTGCCGCGGAACGACATCCGGCCGCCGTGCAAAGCGTTGGCCTCGATCGGATCGACCTCGGTGCCGCGGCGCCGCGTGATGTAGGCCGTGGCGAAACCGAACAGCAGCCCGCCGATGCAGGGGGTAAGAAAGGCGTAGATCGGATTGAGCGAGATTTGTCCCGACAATCGCTCGCCGGGATCGAGGCCAAAGAACAATATGTGCATCGCGCTGACGATGCCGCCCATCGTGGTCGCGACGACCCCGCCGACCACGCCGATCAGCGCCGCCAGCAGGATCAGACTCGATTCCCGCGCGCGGACGATGGCGCGCAGCCGATGGGGCACCTCAAACGTGGCACTAAAGGATGCCATTGCGGATTGCAGCCGGCGAGAAAGAGTTAGACGCTACACACATGCATAGAAAACAATGCGATGCCGCGCACAAGAACAGAATGAATGAGCTGAACGATTATTTTCGGTAAGCGCCTGTGGCGCGCTTCTTCGGGCGGCAAAAAACCGGCGCGAATCGGCCGGCGCGAAAGAGCCGAAGGCGCACTTTTTCTCATCCGTGCCCCTTCAAATAGCCCTTTTGCATCAACATATTACTTATACCTACTTTACCCTGTACGGGGCTGCAAATTCGTGTCAAACCCACGCTCGAATCCGTCTCATTTTTTGAACGTTTAAAGGTCACACCGATGGCTGAACCGGCCCGGAATCTGCCCTCCGACTACGATGCCGAGTCGATCAAGGTCCTCAAAGGACTCGACGCCGTTCGCAAACGGCCGGGCATGTACATCGGCGATACCGATGACGGCTCAGGCCTGCATCACATGGTCTACGAGGTCGTCGACAATGCCATCGACGAGGCGCTCGCCGGCTATGCCAGCGAAGTCGTGGTCTTTCTTAATCCGGACGGCTCCGTGACCGTACGTGACAACGGCCGTGGCATTCCGGTCGATATCCACAAGGGCGAAGGCGTTTCGGCGGCCGAGGTCATTATGACCCAGCTGCACGCTGGCGGAAAATTCGACCAGAACTCCTACAAGGTCTCGGGCGGCCTGCATGGCGTCGGCGTGTCGGTGGTCAATGCGCTTTCGACCTGGCTCAAGCTTCGCATCTGGCGCGACGGCAAGGAACACTTCATGGAGTTCCGCGACGGCGTTGCGGTCGCTCCGCTTAAAATTGTTGGCACCGCCAGTGACAAGCGCGGCACGGAAGTCTCCTTCCTGCCGTCGCCAAAGACCTTCACGATGGTGGAGTTCGATTTCGCCACGCTCGAGCACCGGCTGCGCGAGCTCGCGTTTCTCAATTCCGGCGTCACGATTTCGCTTTCCGACATGCGTCACGCGGTCGAGAAGCGCGAAGAGATGAAATACGAGGGCGGTGTCGAGGCCTTCGTAAAATATCTCGACCGCAACAAGACGCCGCTGATCCCAGCGCCGATCATGATCAAGGCCGAGCGCGAGGGCATCACGGTCGAATGCGCGCTGTGGTGGAACGACGGCTATCACGAGAGCGTCCTCTGCTTCACCAACAACATCCCGCAAAGGGACGGCGGCACGCACCTCGCCGGCTTCCGCGGCGCGCTCACGCGGCAGATCACGGCCTATGCCGAAACCGCCGGTTCCGCGCGCAAGGAAAAGGTCGCGCTTACCGGCGACGACTGCCGCGAGGGCTTGACCGCGGTGCTCTCCTGCAAGGTGCCGGACCCGAAATTCTCCTCGCAGACGAAAGACAAGCTCGTCTCCTCGGAAGTGCGTCCCGTTGTCGAGAACGTCATCAATCAGGCCTTGCAGGACTGGTTCGAGATTCACCCGTCCGAAGCGCGCAACATCGTCGGCAAGGTGGTGGAAGCCGCCGCTGCCCGCGAGGCGGCGCGCAAGGCGCGCGAATTGACTCGCCGCAAAGGCGCGCTCGACGTGTCATCGCTGCCCGGCAAGCTCGCCGATTGCCAGGAGCGCGATCCGGCAAAGTCCGAATTGTTCATCGTCGAGGGCGACAGCGCCGGCGGCTCCGCAAAGCAGGGCCGCAACCGCGAATTCCAGGCGGTGTTGCCACTGCGCGGCAAAATCCTGAATGTGGAACGCGCGCGCTTCGACAAGATGCTGTCGAGCCAGGAGATCGGCACGTTGATCACCGCACTCGGCACCGGCATCGGCCGCGAGGAATTCAACCCGGAGAAGCTGCGCTACCACAAGATCATCAT
>DASUKT010000215.1:0-3449 GCA_036278575.1 Pseudolabrys sp.
TCGGAATGGCCGCCGATGTATTTGGTGCCGGCCTGGATCGACAGGTCTACCCCTTTCTCGAATGAGCGAAAATAAAGCGGCGTCGCCCAGGTATTGTCCATCAGCACAACGGCGCCCTTGTCGTGCGCGGCTTTTGCAATCGCCGGAATGTCCTGCATCTCGAAAGTTTGCGACCCGGGTGCTTCGACGAACACCGCGCGCGTGTTCGGCCTGAACAGCGATACGATCTGGGAGCCGATCAAAGGATCGTAATAGGTCGTCTCGACGCCCATGCGCTTGAGCACGCCATCGCAAAACGTGCGCGTCGGCCGATAGGCGCTGTCGGTCACAAGCAAATGGTCGCCCGCGCGGAGAACGGAAAGAAGCGCGGTTGAAATCGCGGCGAGGCCCGACGGCACCAATACGGTGCCGGCGCATTCCTCTCCCTCAAGTTCGGTCAGCGCGTTTTCCAGCGCTTCCGAGGTCGGCGTTCCGCGCCGGCCGTATTGATAGCGCGAACGATGCGCGACCTGATCGGCCGCAGTCGGATAAAGCACGGTGGAGGCGTGGTAGACTGGCGGATTGACGAAGCCGTAATTGCCGTCGGCATCACGGCCGGCCGTGACAAGGCGGGTGGCGGCCTTAAGGACGCGCCGGCCGACTTTCTTGCTCATGCTTAATTGCCGGCGGGCCGGCCCTCTCTGTAAAGGCGCAATCGACCAAAGCGCGCCGTCCGTGCCCATATTCCGCGGCATCGCCCCCAATCTCAACCCTTGACCTTGCAGTTTTCTCGTTCTGAGATGTGGAAGACAAAAAGACTGCGGTACTAAAAAAGAAGATGGCATGATCTGACTGTTGCCGCTTCCTTTCCTCGATGCCGATCCGAAGGGGACGGCCGGCTTATGCGGCGATAACAGGTGAGAACCGGTCAAATAAAAATGCAAACCGTCAGCAAGGGTTGTGTAATGAAAACTCGTTTAACCATGTTTATCGTCGCGGCAGCTGTGGGGCTCGCCGCTTCGTCGGCGTCCGCGCAAACGCTCAATGCCGTAAAAACGCGCGGTATGCTTAATTGCGGCGCGAACGGCACGCTCGCCGGCTTCGGCTTGCCCGATGCCCAGGGCAAATGGACCGGCCTTGACGTCGATGTGTGCCGGGCGATCGCGGCTGCGATCTTCAACGATGCAACGAAAGTGAAATTTGTGCCGTTGTCGGCGAAGGATCGCTTTACCGCGCTGCAATCGGGCGAAGTCGATGTGCTGGTTCGCAATACCACGTGGACCTCGTCGCGCGACAGTTCGCTTGGATTGAACTTCACCGGCGTCGACTATTACGACGGGCAGGGGTTCATGGTCCGCAAATCGCTGAAGGTGAATTCGGCGCTCGAGCTCGGCGATGCGGCCGTCTGCGTGCAGCAGGGGACGACGACCGAACTCAATCTTGCGGACTATTTCCGCGGCCATAACATGAAGCTCAAGACGGTGACCTTCGCCACGGCCAACGAAGCGGTGAAAGCCTACGACTCCGGCCGCTGCGACTCCTACACAACCGACGCCTCGGGCCTGTATGCCGAGCGGTTGCGGCTCGCAAATCCGGACGATCACATCGTGCTGCCGGAAATCATCTCCAAGGAGCCTCTCGGCCCGGCCGTGCGGCACGGCGACGATCAGTGGTTCGATATCGTGAAGTGGGTGTTGTTCGCCATGGTCAACGCCGAAGAGCTCAACATCACCTCCAAGAACATCGACGAAATGGTGAAATCGACCAATCCGGCGATCAAGCGCTTCGTCGGCACCGAGGGCAATTACGGCGAGCAATTGGGTTTGACCAAGGACTGGGCCGTCCGCATCGTCAAGCTTGTCGGCAACTACGGCGAGGCGTTCGACCGCAATGTCGGCGCCGGCTCGCCGCTGAAGATCGACCGCGGCCTGAACAAGTTGTGGAACAAGGGCGGCATCATGTACGCACCGCCGATCCGCTGAGCGGGCGCTGAGATCTGTCGGCGGTCGCGGGACGGCGGCCGCCGAACAGAAAGCTATCGGGCGGTCTCTCAAGCCCGACCGAGGGGGTAAATGGCGATCGACCTTCCGACGGACGCGCGCCCGCCGCGCGTTGCATTTTACAACAACCCCGCAGTCCGGAGCATCTCCTATCAGCTTGCTCTGTGCGTCGCGATCGCTTTGCTGGTGTATGGGGCGGCGACCAATGCAATCGACAATCTCGAACGTGCCCATATCGCTTCCGGCCTCGGATTCTGGAACGAGAATGCCGGCTTCGATATCAGCCAGACTCTGATTCAATATTCGTCTCAGGCTTCGACTTACGGGCGCGCGTTCTGGGTCGGTCTGCTCAACACGCTGCTCGTCGCCGCACTTGGAATCGTGTTCGCGACGATTATCGGGTTCATCGTCGGCATCGCGCGGCTGTCCAGCAACTGGGTGGTGGCCAAAGCGGCGTCCGGCTATGTCGAAATCATTCGCAATCTGCCGCTGCTGCTGCAATTGCTGTTCTGGTATAACGCCGTGCTCAAGGCGTTGCCGCCGGTACGCGAGAGCATCCATATCTGGGGCGGCACCGTACTAAACAACCGCGGGCTGTTTCTGCCGCTGCCGGTTTTCAAGAGCGGATTTGGCGCCGTCGAAATTGCAATCGTTGCCGGCATTCTCGCGTCGATCGGCTTTTATCTTTGGGCGCGACGGCGGCAAGAGCAGACGGGCGCGCGTGCTCCGGTGCTGTGGGCGACACTGGCGCTGGTGATCGGACTGCCGCTGATCGTCGCGGCGACGGCCGGATTTCCCGTGGCGTTCGATTTTCCCGAAGCGGGGCGCTTCAATATCAGCGGCGGCATCGAGGTGCTGCCGGAATTTGCGGCGCTGCTGTTCGGTCTTTCGGTTTACACCGCGGCGTTCATCGCGGAAGTCGTGCGCGCCGGCATTCTGGCGGTATCGCGCGGCCAGACGGAAGCGGCCTATTCGCTCGGGCTTAAGCCGGGCCCGACGCTGCGGCTGATCGTGGTGCCGCAGGCGATGCGCGTCATCATTCCGCCGCTCACGAGCCAGTATCTCAATCTCACGAAAAACTCGTCGCTGGCGGTCGCCATCGGTTATCCCGACCTGGTGCAGGTCTTTACCGGCACGGTGCTGAACCAGACCGGGCAGGCGGTCGAGGTCGTCGCCATCACGATGCTGGTTTATCTGACGATCAGCCTCGTCACGTCGCTACTCATGAATCTCTACAACAGCCGCATGGCGCTGGTGGAACGGTGAGGGCGCGGCGATGACAATGGCCGAAGGCGATCTTGCCGTGACCGATCTCGCGTTCGTTCGCCGCGCGATGATCGATCCGAAGGCGCCGCCGGTCGCGACCAAAGGCGCCATCGCGTGGCTACGTACAAATCTGCTTTCGACGCCGTTTAACATCGGCCTGACGATCGTGATCGTGCTGCTGCTGGCGTGGATCATCCCCGAGCT
>DASUKT010000216.1:0-3625 GCA_036278575.1 Pseudolabrys sp.
ATCTACTCCTACGACGTGGACTTCCAGCGCAAAGTAGAGCCCGGCGATTCCTTCGAAGTGCTTTACACCGGACAGGACGAAACTGCGGCGGCAGATACGCGCAACGAAATCCTGTTTGCTTCCCTCACCGTCGATGGCGAGACCAAGAAGCTCTACCGCTATCAATCACCGGATGATGGGATCACCGACTATTACGACGAAGCAGGAAAGAGCGCGAAGAAATTCCTGGTGCGCAAGCCGGTGACGAACGGAATTATGCGCTCCGGCTTTGGCGTGCGCCGGCATCCGATCCTTGGCTACGTCAAGATGCACACCGGTGTGGACTGGGCCGCGCCCACCGGCACGCCGGTCTACGCCGCCGGCAACGGTGTCGTCGAGAAGGTCGGTTGGGAATCCGGCTATGGCAAATATATCCGCCTGCGCCACACCAACGGATATGAGACCGCCTATGGCCATATGAGCGCGTTCGCACGCGGCATCGACGAAGGCACGCACGTCCAGCAAGGCCAGGTGATCGGCTTCGTCGGATCGACGGGCCTCTCGACAGGGTCGCATCTGCACTACGAAATCCTCGTCAACGGGCGTTTTGTCGATCCCATGCGCATCAAGTTGCCGCGCGGCCGCGTGCTCGAGGGCCAAATGCTGGCCACCTTCGAGCAAGAGCGCGAGCGGATCGACGGCATCATGGCGCGCAAGCCGGCACGCGTTGCCTCCACGCGGTAGACCTCTTCATCGTCATTCCGGCGCGCAGCCCAATGGGCTCGGCCAAAGGCCGGCCCGCCATCCGTCAACTGAAGAATCCATGTCGCAGCAAGTCGGCGCCTGCGGCAATGACTGCGATCAACACCAGCTTCTTGAATGTCTCAGGCGCAATTTTATCGCGCATACGTTGTCCCACGTACATGCCAAAGACGACAGGCAACAGTGCAGCCGTCGAGACTGAAACATCAAGCCAACTGAACTCACGGCTGGACGCCAGAAGAATTGCCAGCAAGCCGGCGGACACAACGAGATACAGCGATGCTTCCTTTGTGAACGCCTTTCCGTGCAATCCCTTCGCAAGCAGAAATATGAAAACTAGCGGTCCCGCCATGGCCGCGATGCCTCCCAGGATTCCGCCGAAAAATCCCAATGTGAGGCCAGCTGGTAAAATCAAACGAGGCTGAAGTTGCAGCTTCGGGGCGAGCAGCGTGATCCCGCCGATACCTATAAGCACTAGACCTGCGGCAATCTGTGCGACGTTAGCATCGAGCGCCAACAGGATTCGCACTCCGAGGAAGACGCCGGGAATCATGCCGAGAACCACCGGCATCAATCGCATGAGGCACCGTCCAGTCTCTCCGCCCTCCAATGCCTGCGGCAAGTTACTGAAGATCAAGGGCATGCTCAGCAGCATGGCCGCCGATTTGACGTCGATGAACAATGACAGCAGAGGTAGCGCGACGACGGGCATGCCAACTCCGATGACACCCTTCAGGAGCCCGGCGACGATCAGGCAGCAAATTACGGCAACGAGGATCGTTGCTTGCTCGGAAAAAAGGGTGCGGACCAACATGACGTTTACCCCGCGCCGGTCCCCACGAGGCGCGTCGATGGGTCTTCATTGCCCTCGACGATGACCACCTCAAGCTCGCTTACGCCGTCTTTTCTGCGGTGAGCCGCGGCAGCAAGGTACTCGGGCGATTCGTGGCAGGCGGTTGCCTTCTCAAGGCTCGGGAACTCGATAACGATGAAGCGGCTGAATTTCTCTGGGCCCTCAAGAATTTTGAACCTGCCGCCGCGCGCCAGAAACCTCCCGCCGAACTTTCGAAGGATGCCTGGCACCAGATCGGCGTACTTCTTGTACTGATCGGGATTGTTGACCTTTGAGCGCGCGACCCAATAGGCGACCATCTCATCCTCCATACCAACCGTGAGCACCTTGCTAGAGGTTAAGCGGACTCTTGCTGCGAGGTTCGCAATTGTCTCGTGCGAATAGTTCGGTCCATGCCAAACTGTTTTCGTTTGATGTGCTTTCAGTATGAGCGATAGGATTAAGGATGGTCGCGGCGGCAAATCTGGTGGAAGTGGCCGCTCTCGTGGGTGACACTGCGCGAGCGACGATGCTCAATGCCCTTATGGGCGGCCAGTCGCTGACGGCTACTGAACTTGCTTACTGCGCCAATGTCTCTCGCTCGACGGCGAGCAGCCACCTGAGCAAGCTAGTTGCCGCGCGGCTTTTGGCTGTCACTCGCAACCGCCGCTTCAGCTATTATCGGATCGCCTCCCCGCTGGTCGCAACAATGCTGGAGGGCATGAAGGTCGTCGCCGCCATCGAAGTGCCACCCCGCCGTCAGCCACGGTCAGCAAACGATGACGCACTTCGTTTCGCCCGGAGTTGCTACGATCACTTGGCTGGCCGGCTAGGAGTCGCTGTTACTGATGCACTCGTGACTATGGGGCATATCGTGCTCACCGATGAAGGCGGTGAGGTCACGTCTTCGGGCGCGCGTTTCCTTTCCGCGTTCGGCATTGATCTGACGCTGCGGACTCGGCGGATTTTCTGCCAGCCTTGTCTCGATTGGAGCGAGCGCCGTCATCACATCAAGGGACTCGTCGGAGCCCGGATTCTGGATCGTCTATTGGAGCTCGGATGGCTGAAATGCGCGTCGGGCAGCCGTGCACTCCAACTAACGTCGTCTGGAAGGGCGGGCTTGTCCGAAATCTTCCAGATCGAGATCAACAACGACGGTGTGCCAACCGGTCGACTATGCGACCCGCGACCGCTGACAGCTTAGGCTACACCAAGCGTCATCTCGCACAAATGCAGATCACCGCTTCCATTTTTCGACGATTCTGAGCCGGCCGTTATGCCGCTTGCGCGACCTTGCCGTTAAAGGTCAGCCCGAGCTTATCGCCAGAGACGACAACCTTCTCACCGTCTTTGATCTTGCCGGCAAGGATCATTTCGGCGAGCGAGTCCTGCACCGACTTCTGGATCACGCGCTTCAAAGGGCGCGCGCCGTACGCCGGGTCCCAGCCTTTTTCCGCCAACCAGTCGCGCGCGCTCGGCTCGAGCTTGATGACGATCTTGCGTTCGTCGAGCAGCTTTTGCAGCCGCGCGATCTGGATGTCGACGATGCGACCCATCTCTGCCTTCTTCAGCCGGTGGAAGAGAATGATCTCGTCCACCCGGTTGAGGAATTCCGGACGGAACGCCGCACGTACCACAGCCATCACCTGGTCGCGGACGGCGTCGGTGTCCTGACCTTCCGGCTGATTCACCAGAAAGTCCGCGCCGAGATTCGACGTCATCACAATCAACGTGTTGCGGAAATCGACCGTGTGACCTTGCCCGTCGGTTAAGCGGCCGTCGTCCAGCACCTGCAAGAGGACGTTGAACACGTCGGGGTGCGCCTTCTCGATTTCATCGAACAGCACGACCTGATAGGGCCGTCGCCGTACCGACTCGGTGAGTGCGCCGCCCTCTTCATAGCCCACGTAGCCCGGAGGTGCGCCGATCAGGCGCGCGACCGCGTGCTTCTCCATGTATTCCGACATGTCGATGCGCAGCAACGCGTTCTCGTTGTCGAAGAGGTATTCGGCGAGCGCCTTCGTAAGCTCGGTTTTGCCGACACCGGTCGGG
>DASUKT010000217.1:0-6191 GCA_036278575.1 Pseudolabrys sp.
CGTAACTATCAGATCATCCTGCCGATGATCCTGCCGATCATGGCGATCGGCCTGATCTTCGGCATCGTGTTCACCTTCACCGACCTCTCGATTGTCTTCCTGCTAACGCAGGGCGGCCCGGTCGGCGCCACGTCGGTGCTCGGTTTTGCCGGGTTCAAGACCGGCATCGAGTCCGGCGACGTGGCGCATGGTGCGGCGATCTCGCTGTTCATGCTGCCGGTGTTGCTGATCGTCACAATCTTTATGCTGCGCTTCATTCGCCGCCGGGAGATCTGACATGCCGCGCGCTTTTACCCGTGCTCTCGGCGAAGTGGGGTTCGTCACCGCGCTCGCGTTTTTCGTCATCCTGGCGGCCTTCCCGTTCTATTGGATGCTGATCACCGCATTCAAACCGAACAGCGACCTCTATAACGTCACCAACATCCCGTTCTGGTTCAACGAATGGCCGACGCTGGAACACGTCAAATATCTGTTCCAGGAAACGCTGTTCGCGACCTGGCTGTTGAACTCTCTGCTGATCGGCTTATGTACCGTCGCCATCACTGTCGTCACGGCAATCCCGGCCGGTTACGCACTGGCGCGCATGACCAGCAAGAAAGGCGAAGCGCTGGGCATCGGGATATTCCTGACCTATCTGGTGCCGCCGACCCTGCTGTTCCTGCCGCTGTCGCGGATCATCGCCGACCTCGGCCTGCAGAACTCATTGTGGGCGCTGGTGCTGGTCTATCCGACCTTCACCATCCCGTTCTGCTCCTGGCTGCTGATGGGGTTCTTCAAGGCGTTGCCGATCGAAATCGAGGAAGCGGCCATCGTCGACGGCTGCAGCCTGTTCGGCGCCTTCATCAAGATGGCGATTCCGCTGTCGGTGCCGGCGATCCTGACCGTGGTGATCTTCACGTTCACGCTGACGTTGCAGGAATTCGTCTACGCGTTGACCTTCGTGTCGTCGTCGGACCAGAAGCCGATCACCCTCGGCGTCACCACGGACCTCGTGCGCGGCGACGTGTATTACTGGGGCGAGTTGATGGCCGGCGCGCTGATCGCCGCGGTTCCGGTGGCGATCGCCTACAACTTCTTCCTCGACCGCTTCATCGCCGGCATCACCGGCGGCGCCGTCAAATAGGCGGATCGCTTTGCGTCGCTTTGGTGTTATAAAAGCACCATGAGCGATCGCGTAACCGTCCTGCGTGAGCTTGAAAAAAAGGTACTGTGGCTCGCGAGCTGGACGATCCACAACGCCAATCATCTGCGCGAAAACGCCGACGGTTTGAAGGTCGGCGGCCACCAGGCTTCATCGGCTTCGCTCGCCAGCATCATGACGGCGCTCTATTTCGACGTGCTGCGGCCGGAGGATCGCGTCGCGGTCAAGCCGCACGCATCGCCGATCTTCCATGCGATCCAGTATCTGCTCGGGAAGCAGACACGCGCGCACCTGGAAAAATTCCGCGGCTACAAGGGCGCGCAGAGTTACCCCTCGCGCACCAAGGATGCCAACGATGTCGATTTCTCGACCGGCTCAGTCGGCCTTGGCGTCGCGCAGACGCTGTTTTCGTCGCTGGTGCAGGACTACGTGCGCGCGCACGGCTGGGCGCGCGAACGCCGCGAAGGGCGGATGATCGCGCTCGTCGGCGACGCCGAGCTCGATGAGGGCAACATCTTCGAAGCGCTGCTCGAGGGCTGGAAGCAGGGTCTGCGCAACTGCTGGTGGATCATCGACTACAACCGGCAGAGCCTCGATGCGGTCGTGCGCGAAGGCCTGTGGCAGCGCTACGAGCAGCTGTTCACGAATTTCGGTTGGGATGTCGTCATCCTCAAATATGGCTCGCTGCAACAGGCGGCGTTCAAGGAGCCTGGCGGCGACAAGCTGCGGCATTGGATCGACAACTGCCCGAACCAGCTCTACTCAGCGCTGGTTTTTGCCGGTGGCTCCGCGTGGCGCAAGCGGCTGAATGACGAGATCGGCGACCAGGGCGACGTGTCCCGGCTCATCGAAAAGCGCTCGGACGACGAGCTTGCGCGGCTGATGAACAATCTCGGCGGTCACGACCTGCCGTCGCTGCGCGAAGCCTTCCACTCAATCGATCACGATCGGCCCACGTGTTTCATCTGTTACACGGTCAAGGGCTTCGGCCTGCCGATGGCCGGGCACAAGGACAATCACGCCGGCCTGATGACACCGGCGCAGATGGAAATTTTCCGCACGGCGATGAACGTGCACACCGGCCACGAGTGGGACAAATTCGAAGGCCTGTCGCTGGACGTAAGCGAATTGCAGCAATTTCTCGACAACGTGCCGTTTGCGTCAGCCGGCACGCGGCGACTGAAAGCGCCTGTAATCGAGACGCCGGTTGAATTGCCGCTGACATTCCAGCGGGTCACGTCAACCCAATCCGGCTTCGGAACGCTGCTGAATGAGGTTGGGCGCGGCGACAGCGAATTCGCGCGCCGCATCGTCACCACATCGCCGGACGTGACCGTGTCCACAAATCTCGGTCCGTGGGTCAACCGGCGCAAGCTGTTCGGCCGCGAGGCGATGGCCGACACGTTCAGGAACGAGCGCATCCCCTCGACCTTCAACTGGGAGTTCTCGCCCAAGGGTCAGCACATCGAGCTCGGTATTGCCGAGATGAATCTTTTCATCCTGCTATCCGCGCTCGGCCTCTCCCATTCGATTAACGGCGAACGCCTGCTGCCCATCGGCACGCTCTACGATCCGTTTATCGCACGCGGGCTCGATGCGTTGAACTACGCCTGTTACCAGGACGCGCGCTTCATCCTCGCCGCAACGCCGTCCGGCATCACGCTTGCCGGCGAAGGCGGCGCGCATCAATCGATATCGGAGCCGCTGATCGGGCTCGCGCAGGACGGTCTTGCCGCGTTCGAGCCGGCTTACGTGGACGAGCTCGCCATCATTCTCGGCTGGGCGTTTTCCTACATCCAGAAAGACGGCGACGGCGCGCCGTCCGAACGCAACTGGCTGCGCGACGAGACCGGCGGCTCGGTCTATCTGCGGCTTTCGACGCGCCCCATTGAGCAAATCGAGCGCAAAATGGCCGCCGAATTGCGCCAGCAAATCGTCGACGGCGCTTACTGGCTGCGCAAGCCGGGGCCGAATGCACAAGTTATCGTCGCCTACACGGGCGCCATCGCGCCGGAAGCCATCGCCGCCGTCGGTTTGATCGCGGAAGATCGGCGCGATGTTGGCCTGCTCGCGGTCACGTCAGCCGACCGGCTCAATGCGGGCTGGACCGCCGCGCAGCGCGCGCGTGAGCGCGGTCTCGTTCATGCGCGTTCGCACATCGAGCGATTGCTTGCCGACGTGCCGCCGCATTGCGGCATCGTCACCGTCCTGGACGGACATCCGGCGACGCTCGCGTGGCTCGGCTCGGTCGGCGGCCATCGCGTGCGGCCGCTCGGCGTCGAGCATTTCGGACAGACCGGATCGCTCGCCGAGCTTTACCGGCACTACGGCATCGATGCGAACGCCATCGTTGCCGCCGCGCAGGCGATCGCGCCCGGGCGGCCGATCCGCCACCTCAAGGCGCTGCCCTGAAGCGGCGAAAGATCGTCACCCGTAATTCGGGATGCCAATCAGCGCGACCCGAAGAAAGCCGATGACAATGGCGATAACGATTGCGAGCACGATGATGGTGATCGTGTAGCCGAGTGATTTTTCGCTCGGCGATTTCATCATCACCGGCACGCCGGCATAGAACAAATAAAGCGAATAGAGCCCGAGAATGCCGAGGAAGCTCAACGCCGGAATAAGCGAGAACACGCCGACGAGCCAGGCCGGCGTTGCCGCATAAGCAGCGAGCTTGACCGCGCTCGTCATGTTCTGCGTGCCTTTGAACCGTGGCGCCAGCGCATTCGTGATGAAAGCGAGCACATACACGCCGACGAACGTCAGGATGTAGCCGATGATCGCCGACGTGAGCGCCGATCCGACCGGCACGCGATAGGTCACACCCAATGCGGAGAAGCCGACGAAGGCTGTCCCGATGAAACGGCAAATCGCGGGAATCGCCGCAAGGATCGCGACATAGTTGACGAAGACGTCCCGCACGCTGTCCGGCTCGCGGTCGATGACCGGCCATTCGCTGTTCGGACTCAAGATGATGGCTTTGGCGCGTTCGACGAGATTCATGCTCCCCCTCCATGCGCGGCGAGTAGAGCCCATGGACCAGGGTCCAGTCCCGCGTGCGGATTCCAAGGCCCCGACCGCCGAGAACGCGCGCAGGCCGGGCCTGAGGCGAAATGTCTCACGGTAGCGGGTTACGATCAACGGCCCGCAAGCCTTCAGGCGCGCTGATCCTCAAGAATCATGGCCGCCCCCTTTTCGGCGATCATGATGGTCGGCGAGTTGGTGTTGCCGGACGTAATCGACGGCATGACGGAGGCATCGACCACGCGCAGGTTTTCGAGGCCGAAAACAGCCAGGCGCGCGTCGACGACGGCCATCGGATCGTCTTCGCGGCCCATTTTGGCGGTTCCGACCGGATGAAAAATTGTTGTGCCGATATCCCCGCCGGCCTTCACCAGCCCGACTTCGTCATCGTCACGCACCTGCGGACCCGGCAGATATTCGACCGGCGAATATGGCTTGAACGCCGGCTGCGCCATGATCCGGCGGGTAATGCGAATCGACTCCGCGGCGATGCGCCGGTCTTCCGGCGTCGAAAGATAATTCGGATCGATCGACGGCGCGGCCGTGGGATCCGCCGATTTCAATTTCAGCTTGCCGCGGCTGGTCGGCCGCACATTGGCGACGCTCGTCGTAAAAGCCGGGAACGTGTGCAGCGGATCGCCGAACTTGTCGAGTGAGAGTGGCTGGATGTGATACTGCAAGTTCGCGCGGTCCTGCGTTGAATCCGATTTCGTGAACGCGCCGAGCTGCGACGGCGCCATCGTCAACGGACCGCGCCGGAACGCCGCATAGTTCACGCCCATCCAGGCGCGCTGCGCCAGCGACTGATACATTTCGTTCAGCGTGCGGATGCCGGTGACCTTGTAGATCATCCGCATTTGCAAATGATCGTGCAGGTTCGCGCCCATGCCCGGCTTGTCGAGCACGACGCCGATGCCGAGGTTTGCCAAATCATCAGCGGGGCCGACGCCCGACAACATCAGAATCTGCGGCGAGCCGATCGCGCCAGCCGCCATCACGACTTCGCCGCGGCACCGCGCGGAACGGATGACACCATCCTGCCGCCACTGCGCGCCGGCAGCGCGCTTTCCCTCGAACAGCACGCGCGCGACCATGCAGCCGGTTTCCAGTCGCAGATTTTTCCGGTGCAGCACCGGCTTCAAAAATCCGCGTGCCGCCGACCAGCGCCGCCCGCGCTTCTGGTTGACGTGGAAATAGCAGGAGCCTTCGTTGTCGCCTGTGTTGAAGTCGCCGACCTTGGGAATGCCGTATTGCGCCGCTGCCTCGCGCCACACATCGATGATGTCCCAGCGCAGGCGCGGGTATTCGACATGCCATTCGCCGCCAATGCCGTGGTGCTCGCTTTCGCCGAGGAAATGATCGACCTGCTTGCGGAAGATCGGCCGCACGTCGTCCCACGACCAGCCGGGCAGCCCAAGCTGACGCCAGTGGTCGTAATCGCCCGCCTGCCCGCGCATGTAGACCATCGCGTTGATCGCAGACGAGCCGCCGACCACCTTGCCGCGCGGATAATTCAGGCTGCGGCCGTTAAGGCCCGGCTGCGGCTCGGTCTTGAACATCCAGTCCGAGCGCGGATTGCCGATGGCGAACAGATAGCCGACCGGAATATGAAACCAGATCCAGTTGTCGGGGCCGCCGGCTTCCAGCAGCAGCACGCGGTTTTTCGGATTGGCGGAGAGCCTGTTCGCCAGCACGCAGCCGGCCGATCCCGCACCGACGACGATATAATCGAATTTACCTTCGATGGGCGTATTATTTGTCGCGTTTGTCATTGAGCTTTTCCGTTCCGCAATAGTTTGCGGCGCGCAGGCGCGCGTGGCAACTGCGTGCCTCCGCCGCCCGTGCATGCGCGGCCATTCTGAAGAACGGAGGCATGCACCATCGCCCCTGTTGTTTGGCCGGCGCGGGGTGCGCCCGTCTTCTTTTCTCCCTCGGCCATGCCGAGGGGATGGAGCGCCGTGAAGCGCGTCCATTTTTTATCGTGCCGCGCTCTCTTTCCGAGAACGCGGGCGCCTCCCGGCGC
>DASUKT010000218.1:0-24046 GCA_036278575.1 Pseudolabrys sp.
CCGGTAGAGAAAGGCGCTGCTTTCCGCACGGCGCGGCTGGCGCTGACGAAATCGGGCACCTCCACCCTCGAGTTGGCAATCGCCGGCGTTCCCATGGTGGCCGGCTACAAGGTTTCTTCGCTCGAAGCGATGGTGGCGCGGGCGATGATCAAGGTGCCTTCGGTGATCCTCGCGAATCTGGTGCTGGGCGAAAACGTCGTTCCTGAGTTTCTGCAGGAGAAATGCACCGGGGAACGCCTGAGCCAAGCTCTGATCCCGCTATTCGGGGATTCGGCTGAGCGGCGCAAACAACTCGCCGCCTTTGCGCGGATGGATGAAATCATGGCAATCGGCGGGAGTTCCGCCAGCGACCGGGCAGCGGAAATTGTGCTGGATTTGGCCGGGCTTTCGGCCACCATGCGCCGGAAGCAGTAGCGCCGGAGGCGGCAAGGGCGTAACTTGGCCAAGTCCGGCCATATGGCCGTCGCGCCATTGCTGGAAATGGAACTCGCCGTTGGCCCCCTCCCGCGCTGCGATTACCGCCGTCCACGGCTATGTGCCGCCGGATGTGCTCAGCAATGCCGACCTCGCGCGCCTGGTCGACACGAGCGACGAATGGATCACCGAGCGCACCGGTATCAAGGAACGCCGTATCCTCAAGGGTGAGGGGCTGGGAACCTCGCACATGGGGGCTGAGGCGGTGCGCGGCCTTCTTGCCAAGACCGAAACAAATCCCGAAGACGTCGAACTTCTGATCTGTGCGACCACGACGCCGGATTTCGTGCATCCGTGCACCGCCAATCTGATCTGCGACATGGTTGGCATCCGCAACATCGGAAGTTTCGACGTGCAGGCGGCGTGCTCCGGATTCATCTACGCGCTCACGGTCGCGCATCAATTTATCCGAGCCGGCACGCACAAGAAGGTGGTCGTGGTCGGGGCCGACAAAATGTCCGCGATCGTCGACTACACTGACCGCGCGACTTGCGTTCTGTTCGGTGATGGCGCTGCCGCGGTGATGGTTGAGCCGAGCGCCGACGGCAACGGCATTATGGACACCGTGCTGCGATCCGACGGGTCGGGCGCAAAGCATCTTCATCAGAAAGCCGGGGGCAGCCGCATGCCGCCGACGGCTGAAACCGTCGCCAGGCGGATGCACTACGTCCACCAGGAAGGCGCACAGGTTTACAAATTCGCGGTCGCGGGCATGTCGGAAGTCACCCATGACATCATGGCGCGCAACAATTTGCGCGCCGACATAATCGACTGGGTGGTCCCCCACCAGGCCAACCGGCGCATTATCGAGACGACCGCGCAGCGCCTTGCGCTGCCGCTGGACAAGGTGATGTTCACCATCCACAAATATGGCAATACCACCACGGCGACGATCCCGCTTTGCCTGTGGGATTACGAAAGCCAGCTCAAGGCTGGCGACCGCCTGCTGCTTGCTGCGTTCGGCGGCGGTTTCACGTGGGGTGGCGCGTACGTAACGTGGGCCTACGATGGCGCCAAGGCTGCGGCATTGGCGCCAAAGCTCAATGGCGGCTCGGCAAACGGCAAGCTCGCCCGGTCTCCCTGGCTATAGGGACTACTTCCGCCGCGAGATCGGCACGTAGTCGCGGCGTGTCGCGCCGGTATAGAGCTGACGCGGCCGGCCGATCTTCTGCTTCGGGTCCTCGATCATTTCCTTCCACTGTGCGATCCAGCCAACGGTACGCGCAACCGCGAACAGCACGGTGAACATGGTGGTCGGGAACCCCATCGCCTTGAGCGTGATGCCCGAATAGAAATCGATGTTCGGATAAAGCTTCTTTTCGATGAAATATTCGTCGTGCAGGGCGATCTTTTCGAGCTCCATCGCCACGTCGAGCAGCGGATCATCTTTGATCCCCAGTTCGTTGAGAACCTCGTGGCAGGTCTTCTGCATGATCTTCGCGCGCGGGTCGTAGTGCTTGTAGACCCGGTGCCCGAAGCCCATCAGGCGGAAGGAATCGTTTTTGTCCTTGGCGCGTTTGATGAACTCGGGGATGCGGTCGACCTGGCCGATCTCGGCCAACATGTTGAGCGCCGCTTCGTTGGCGCCCCCGTGCGCAGGGCCCCAAAGGCACGCGCAGCCGGCTGCAATGCAGGCAAACGGATTGGCGCCAGATGAGCCCGCAAGCCGCACGGTCGAGGTCGATGCATTCTGTTCGTGATCGGCGTGCAGGATGAAGATACGGTCCATTGCGCGCGCGAGAACCGGATTGGCTTTGTAATCTTCCGTCGGCACGGCGTAGCACATGCGCAGGAAATTCGACGCGTAGTCGAGATCGTTCCGCGGGTACATGAACGGCTGGCCGATCGAATACTTGTAGGCCATGGCCGCGAGCGTCGGCATTTTCGCGATCATGCGGATCGACGCAATCATGCGCTGATGCGGGTCCGAAATGTCGGTCGAGTCGTGGTAGAAGGCCGACAGCGCGCCGACGCATCCCGTCATCACCGCCATCGGGTGCGCGTCGCGGCGGAATCCCTGGAAGAACCGCATCATCTGCTCGTGCACCATCGTGTGCCGGTTGACGCGGTAATCGAAATCGACCTTTTGGGCCGGCGTCGGAAGCTCGCCGTAAAGCAGCAGATAACAGGTTTCGAGAAAGTCTCCGTGCTCGGCCAGCTGCTCGATTGGGTAGCCCCGGTAGAGCAGGATTCCTTCGTCACCATCGATGTAAGTGATTTTGGACTCGCAGCTTGCGGTCGATGTGAAGCCGGGATCGTAGGTAAACATCCCGCTTTCGGCATAGAGCTTCGCGATGTCGACCACGTCCGGGCCGATGCTGCCCTGATAGACCGGAAAGTCCCAGTTCTTGTTGCCGACCGTCAGCGTGCCGGTTTTTCCTTTGGCGTCGGTTTTGGCATCCATAATCGAACCCTCGATTTTGAGAGCGAGCAGACCTCGCGAGGTGGGCTGCCGAGCGGCTGAGGCCTGCATTGGCCTGCGGAATCCGGAGGCCACTTTTGGGTAGCCCATTCAAGTGTGCGCCGCAAGGCGCGGCTCGGCGCATTGCTGCCCAGCCGTATATAGGCACCGGACGCCGCGCGAAGCACCCCTTGCAACTATTTGATGAGGCTACGCCGCCTGGTCGCGTAGCCGCGCAAGACTCTCGTCCCGATGAAGGACGGCCAGCACATCGAAAATCGGCGGAGAGGTCGTGCGGCCTGTCAGCGCCGCCCGCATCGGCTGTGCGATCGCGCCCAACTTGAGCGCCGATCGCTCGGCAAAAGCCCGCACAGCAGCTTCGATCGCACTGGCGCTCCAGTCGCTGACTGCCTCCAGCTCCGGTACGATCGAGCGAAGCAACGCCCTCGCTTCGCCATTAAGGACGCCTTTCGCCTTTTCGTCCAAAGCGAGAGGCCTTTTGGCCCAGATAAACTTTGAATTTTCAAATAGTTCTACCAACGTTTTCGCGCGTTCTTTCAGATTCGGCATGGCCGCAATGAGCTGTGAGCGTAAGGTGGGGGTCATCACCTTCGTCAGTTCGTCGCCGCCGGCGATATGCGGCAACAAAGTTTCCAAAGAGGCCACAAGATCGGCATCGTCGGTGCTGCGTATGTAATGGCCATTGAGGCTTTCGAGCTTGGCGAAGTCGAACCGTGCGGGTGAGCGGCCGATTTGCGGCAGGTCGAACGCCGCGATCATTTCTTCGGTGCTGAATATTTCCTGGTCGCCATGGCTCCAGCCAAGCCGCACGAGGTAGTTCCGTAGCGCGACGGGCAAATAGCCCATGGCGCGGTAGGCGTCGACGCCGAGCGCGCCATGGCGCTTCGACAGCTTCGATCCATCCGGCCCATGGATGAGCGGAATGTGCGCCATCGTCGGCACATTCCATCCAAGCGCATCATAGATATGCTTTTGCCGCGCCCCGTTGGTGAGATGATCGTCGCCCCGAATGATGTGCGAGACGTTCATGTCATGGTCGTCGACGACGACAGCCAGCATGTAGGTGGGCGTGCCATCAGAGCGTAGCAGCACGAGGTCATCAAGATCTGAATTTTGCCAAACCACGCGACCTTGTACCCGGTCCTCAATGACCGTTTCGCCCGTGAGCGGTGCTTTCAGCCGGATAACGGGTCTCACGCCAGGCGGCGTCTCTGACGGATTACGATCACGCCAGCGGCCGTCGTAAAGCTTCGAGCGACCCGCGCGGCGCGCCTCCTCGCGCATGGCGGCAAGCTCCTCGGGGCTGGCGTAGCAGTAATATGCCTTTCCTTCTGCAAGCAGTTTTTCCGCAATTTCGCGGTGGCGTGCCGCCCGGGAGAATTGAAAAACGATATCGCCGTCCCAGGTAAGCCCGAGCCACGTCAGTCCATCTATTATGGCGTTGATCGCCGCAGCCGTCGAACGTTCGCGGTCGGTGTCCTCGATCCGCAGCAGCATCCGGCCACCGTACCTGCGCGCATAAAGCCAGTTGAACAGCGCAGTCCGTGCTCCACCGATATGGAGAAAGCCGGTTGGCGAGGGGGCAAAACGGGTGACGACGGGGTCGTTCATTTACGGCCCGTGTATCATAGTTGGCGTTCGAAATGTCATTGCTTTTGACGTTGAGCGCGGCGGTCTGCCGTGGCATAGGCCCCTCAAGTCAGCGGTATTCAGATCGGAATCAGGCATGGCCTCGGACGATAAAGCGGCGGGTATGGGGGCGGGCGAAGACCCGGGCCGGGATTTCATCCGCGATATCGTGAAGGCCGACATCGATGCCGGCCGGATCAAAGCCCCCGTCACCCGTTTTCCGCCCGAACCGAACGGTTACCTGCACATCGGCCACGCCAAGTCCATTTGTCTCAATTTCGGTATCGCCGAGGAGTTTGGCGGCCACTGCAACTTGCGTTTCGACGACACCAATCCGGCCAAGGAAGAGCAGGAATATATCGATGCCATCGAGCGCGACGTACGCTGGCTGGGCTTCGATTGGGACAAGAACCTGCATCACGCGTCGGATTATTTCGAGCAGCTTTACCAGTGGGCCGAGGATTTAGTCCGCGCCGGCAAGGCCTATGTCGACGACCAGACCCCGGACGAGATGCGCGCGCGGCGTGGCACGCTGACAGAGGCCGGACAGGACAGCCCGTTTCGCAATCGCAGCGTTGACGAAAACCTCGATCTGTTCCGGCGTATGCGCGCCGGCGAATTTCCGAACGGCGCGCGCGTGTTACGCGCCAAGATCGACATGGCGTCCGGCAACATCAATCTGCGCGATCCGGTGCTTTACCGGATTTTGAATGCACCGCATCCGCGCACCGGCACGGTTTGGCACATCTATCCGAGCTACGACTTCGCTCACGGCCAGTCTGACGCGATTGAAGGCATCACGCACTCGGTCTGCACGCTTGAATTCGAGGATCATCGGCCGCTCTACAACTGGTTCATCGAAAACCTGAAAGTGCCGTCGCGGCCGCGCCAATATGAATTCGCGCGGCTCAACCTGACCTATACGGTACTTTCGAAGCGCATTCTGACCGAGCTGGTACGGGGCGGTTACGTCAGCGGCTGGGACGACCCGCGCATGCCGACCATTGCCGGCTTGCGCCGGCGCGGCGTGCCGCCGGCGGCGATCCGCGATTTCATCAAGCGCATCGGCGTTGCCAAGGCGAACAGTCTGGTTGATGTCGGCATGTTCGAGTTCTCCGTACGCGAAGCGCTCAACAAGACGGCGCTGCGGCGCATGGCGGTGTTGAAGCCGCTCAAGGTCGTGATCGAGAACTATCCGGAAGGGAAATTCGAGGAGCTTGACGCGGTCAATCATCCCGACAATCCCGGCGCCGGCACGCGCAAGATCAAGTTCGGGCGCGAGCTTTACATCGAGCAGGATGACTTCATGGAGAACCCGCCGAGGAAGTTCTTTCGGCTTTCTCCCGGCAACGAAATTCGACTGCGCTATGCGTACTTCGTTACCTGCAAGGACGTGAAGAAGAACGCCAAGGGTGAAATCGTCGAGCTCGTCTGCACCTACGATCCGGCAACCAAAGGGGGCAACGCGCCGGACGGCCGCAAGGTGAAGGCGACCATGCATTGGCTGTCGGCGGCAGATTCCGTTGCTGCGGAAGTGCGGCTCTACAATCCGTTGTTCATGAAACCGGAGCCGAGCGGCGGCGAGAATTTTGCGGCCGATCTCAATCCGACGTCGCTCGAGGTGTTGCCGGACGCGCGCGTCGAGCCGGTTTTGCGCGACGCGAAGGTCGAAGTCCCGGTGCAGTTCGAGCGTCTTGGTTATTTCTGCAAAGACCGGGATTCGACACCCGAGAAGCCGGTCTTCATCCGCACCATCGGCCTGCGCGACACCTTCGCGAAGGACGTGGCGAAAGACCAGCCGAAAACGAAATAGATCCAGCTTGGTCGGGCCTGTGCGAGTTCACAACCGTTCTCCTAGCCACAACCTTTGGATGCGGTAGCATTCCGTTGCATTTGCTGGGTGCAGGGAATGGCAGGGCCAGATCGATCACGAGCGCCGGCGAAAGCATGGGCGGTTGAGGTTGAAGCCGCACGTCGCCGCGCGGGGCTTTTGCTGCCGGAGGGGTTTTCCGCGGCGCTGCGGCGGCTGCGCGCGGCAATCCACCAATGGGTCCTGGCCGAAGTTACCCCGGGACGTCTGGCGCCATGGTTGCCGGTGGCATTTGGAGCGGGGATCGTTCTTTACTTTGCGGCCGGTCATGAGCCGTCGACTTGGGCGGCCGTTCCGACGGCATTTGTTGCAGCGGCGATTGCGTATTTCGCGCGTCGACAACCCGTCGGGTTTTCGCTCGCGCTCGCTGCCGCTGCCATCACACTTGGCTTTGCCGCGGCGACAATAAGGACCGTACAAGTCCGCCATTCGGTGCTGGCCTATCCAACCACCGCTTCGCTCTCCGGCTTTGTCGAAAAGCGGGAGGAGCGCGAACGCAGCGATCGCATCACCGTGCGCGTTGCTCACATTGAAGGAAGGTTCGCCGCGGCGCCCACACGCGTACGGCTTGCAGTGAGAAAAGGGACCGCTCCACTCGTCGGAGCATTCGTCTCCCTCAAGGCACGTCTGACACCGCCGCTGCCGCCGCTAAGACCAGGTGGCTATGACTTTGCGCGCGATATGTACTTTCAGCAAATCGGCGCATCCGGTTATGCCCTCGGCGCCATCAAAACGGTGAGGCCGTTGGAAAGCCCCGGACTTTGGCTGCGTTACGCGGCGGTTCTCGATTCCCTGCGCGAGACGATCGACCGGCGCATCCGCGCGGCCATCCCGGGCGATGAAGGCTCGATCGCATCAGCCGTCATTACCGGCAAGCGTGATGCGATCACGGCGCCCGTCAACGATGCGATGTACGTGTCGAGTCTTGCACACGTGTTGTCGATTTCCGGCTTTCATATGGCGGTCGTGGCGGGTGTCGTCTTCTTTTTCATCCGCGCAGGATTTGCATTGATACCGACGTTCGCGCGCCGCCATCCGATCAAGAAGTGGGCGGCATTCGCCGCCTTTGCGGCGGCGCTGCTTTACCTTTTGCTATCCGGAAACGAAGTTGCCACGCAACGCTCCTTCATCATGATCGGCATCGTGCTGATCGGCGTGATTGTAGATCGGCCGGCGTTGACGTTTCGCACCATCACCGTCGCCGCGCTTGGCGTTTTGCTGTTTGCGCCGGAAGCCGTGGTGCATCCGAGCTTCCAGATGTCATTTGCGGCAACACTTGCCCTCATTGCCGGTTACCAACATGGCCTGCCGTGGCACGCCGATTCCGATACGTCTTTTGCGGCGCGTGTTGCGCTCTGGGGCGTGCGCGAGATTGCGGCGCTGATCTTTGCTTCTCTGATCGCCGGCCTCGCGACCACGCCTTACGCTGCGTTTCATTTTCATCGACTCGCGCCTTATGGCGTGATCGCAAACCTGCTGGCGATGCCGGTGGTTTCGGGATTTGTGATGCCGATGGGAATTCTCGGCGTTCTCGCCATTCCGTTCGGCTTCGATGAGCCGTTCTGGCATTTGATGGGGTGGGGACTCGATTGGATGATATTCGTGGCGCAGTGGGTCGCGAACTTGCCAGGGGCCGTTGGCCGTGTTCATGCGTTCGGGGTTGGTCCGCTCCTACTTGGCACCATAGGGCTGCTGTTCATCTGCCTGTTGCGCACGCCGCTGCGCTGGAGCGGAGCAATCGCGGGACTCATCGCGTGTGCGTGGGCGCTGACGTCGTCGTTGCCCGACATACTGGTTGCAGCCGACGGACAGACTGCAGCCTTTCGCGGCAGCAGCGGCCGCTTGTCCATCCTCCACAGCGGTCATGATACGTTTGCGATCAAAGAATGGCTCGCGGCCGACGCCGATACACGCAATCCGAAAGACAACAGTTTGAATGACGGGGTGCATTGCGATGAATTCGGTTGCGTCGGCCGGCTTGCGAACAACAAACTTGTGACGATGGCGCTCAGTGCAGAGGCCTTCGAGGACGATTGCGCGCGTGCCGCGGTCGTTATCAGCATGCGTGAAGCGCCGTTGGATTGTGGCGCCGTCGTCATCGATCGGAATGTCTGGCGGGAAAGCGGCGCAATTGCATTGCGGTGGGCAGGCAACAGCGTCCAAACCGGTGCGGCGCGGCCATCGGGATATAAGCGGCCGTGGGCATCCGGGCCGCATCTGAAAGGTAACGACAGGCAAACATCTCCGCGCGACGCCACACCGAGGCCAGAAGAGTTGGAAGCGGGGGATTAGACGCACCCGCGTACACGGCGTCGTCGTCCAAACGCACACCAGGGATTACTCGATCGCTACCTTCGGCGCCGACCGCGCTGTAACGATCAATACCTTCTGAACAACCCTACCAGCTTGCCCTGAATGCGTACGCGATTAGGTGGCAGGATACGTACTTCGTAGGCCGTGTTCGCCGGCTCCAGCGCAATGGAGGCACCGCGGCGGCGGAAGCGCTTGAGCGTCGCCTCCTCATCATCGATGAGCGCAACAACAATGTCCCCCGTATCGGCAGCTTCCGTGCGGCGGATCAAAGCGACGTCTCCGTCCAGGATGCCGGCCTCGATCATGGAATCACCGCGGATCTCGAGGGCGAAATGCTCACCGGCGGAGAGCAGGTCGGGCGGCATGTTGATGACGTGGCTGCGGGTCTGAATCGCCTCGATCGGCGTGCCGGCCGCGATGCGGCCCATCACCGGCACCGCGATCGGACGGCCGCCGTCGTCCTCGGAGGTGGTGCGTACGCGACCGAGATCGCCTTCGATCACACTTGGTGTGAAACGCCGCGCCCGGGTCGCCCCAAGGCCGTGACCGACCGACTCGGGGAGCTTGATGACCTCGATCGCCCGTGCCCGATTCGGTAGGCGGCGAATAAAGCCCCGCTCCTCGAGCGCCGTAATCAGACGATGAATTCCGGACTTGGACCGCAAGTCGAGCGCGTCCTTCATCTCATCGAAAGAGGGCGGAACGCCCGTTTCTGTCAGACGCTCATGGATGAAACGCAGGAGCTCGAACTGCTTGCGGGTCAGCATCGGGTTGTCCCCCGTCGGCCACCGGGTCCACGTGCCCTGCTCGGTGGCTAGAAACAAAGCATGAACGGACACTATCTGTTCAGTATGTGTTCCGCAACCTTTTAATTTGAAGTGAACAACTCGAAAGGCCGCTAAAGCCCGAGCTTAACGATGACGCACGGTGAACCCGGCTCCGCTGATTGCGCGTATGGCTGGCGAATCAGAAGGCAATCGGCGCGGGCGAGCGGCGCCATCAGAGAACTGTCTTGTAGTGGCAGCGGCGTCGCGACAGGGAGGCCGTTTGGACCTGCCGAGAGCGTCGCTCGCAGATAATCGGCGCGTTCGTCGTTGGCGGGCAGGGTGCGGCCCAAGATGGCTGGCTCGGGCTGATGGACGACGTCACTGCGACCGCACAAGGCGCGGAGCAGCGGCACGAGAAACAGGAACGCGCAGACGTAGGACGAAACCGGATTGCCCGGGACCCCCAACACCTGCATGGCCCCGAGCCGGCCATGCATCATTGGCCGGCCGGGCCGCAGGGCAATCCGCCAGAACGACAGATCGAGGCCCTCCCTGGCAAGCGCGCGCTGAACGAGATCATGATCGCCCACCGATGCGCCGCCGGACGTGATCAGGACATCGGCATCGAGCGCGCGGGCGCGGCGAATGGCTCTTACGATGTCCTCAATGTTGTCGCGTGCGATGCCGAGGTCGGCGACATCCGCGCCTTCATGTCGTGCGAGAGCCGTGAGCGCAAAGCCGTTGGAATAGACGATCTCTCCCGCCTTGGGCCGGCTGCCGGGGAGTACCAGCTCGTCACCGGTCCCGAGAACGGCCACTTTCGGACGGCGGTGTACGGGCACGCGCGGATAATTCATTGCCGCCGCGAGCATCAGGTCGCGCTCGGTGAGCCGGCGGCCTTTGGCGAGCAAAGGACTGCTCTCTGCGAAATCGATTCCGGCTGCACGGACGTTTTTGCCTTGCACGGCGGCCTTGTTGACCACCACCGTGCTGCCTTTGCGCGTTGTATTTTCCTGGATGACGACGGTATCGGTACCAGCCGGCATCACGCCGCCGGTAAATATGCGTGCCGCTTCTGCGCGCCCGACTTCGCCCAGGAACGGATGGCCCGCGGCAACTTCGCCGATGATGTTGAGCGTCGTGGGCACCTCGCCGATATCGGCCGCCCGAACCGCGTAACCGTCCATCGCCGATACGGCAGATGGCGGCTGGGTACGTAAGGCGTCCAGATTTTCGGCAAGCACGCGCCCGAACGCGTCGTTGAGCGGCAGAGTTTCAACCGGCAGCGGTCTCACATCCGCCAGCACGAGCGCGAGCGCTTCCGCAACCTGCATCAGCGCCAAAGGCTACTCCTGTACCTTGTAATCGCCGGATTTTCCGCCTCGCTTCTCGATCAGGCGGACGCCCTCAATGCGCATCCCTTTTTCGACCGCCTTGGCCATGTCGTAAATCGTCAGACATGCAATCGATACCGCCGTCAGCGCTTCCATTTCGACTCCGGTCTGGGCCGTCACCTTGACGGTGGAGCGCACGAGGAAGCCGGGCAGGGAATGTTCGGGACTGATGTCGATTTCGATCTTGGTGATCGGCAGCGGATGACACAGCGGAATAAGGCCATGCGTGCGCTTTGCCGCCATGATGCCGGCCAGGCGCGCCGCGCCGAGCACGTCGCCTTTCGCGGCGTTGCCCTCGAGAATGATGTCGAGCGTCTCTTTCGTCATGATGACCCGGCCTTCCGCGACCGCAAGCCGCTCGGTCGCGGACTTGGCGGAAACGTCGACCATGCGCGCCTGGCCGCCGGTGTCGATGTGGCTCAGGTTTTTCGCGGGGATATTCGCCTTTGGCCGCATCGGCGGCGGCTTCATCTTCGATTTCGCCCGCACCTTCGCCATGATGCTACTCCGCTGCGTGACGGCCTGCAATGCGGGTGAGCAAAACGCGAGTCGCTGCCGCTACATCGCTCTGGCGCATCAGGCTTTCTCCAACGAGGAACGTGTTGATGCCGATGGCGGACAGCCGCGCGAGGTCGGCCGGCGTGTTGATGCCGCTTTCGCCGACAATGACGCGGTCGCGCGGCACTCGGGGCGCAAGGCGCTCGCTGACTTCGAGCGTAGTCTTGAACGTGCGCAAGTCGCGATTGTTGATGCCGATCAGCCGCGATTTCAGTTTGAGCGCGCGCTCCAGTTCCTCCTCGTTATGGACCTCCAGCAGAACGTCCATGCCGAAGGAAAGCGCGGAGTCCTCGACCGTTTTCGCATCGGCATCGTTCACCGCCGCCATGATGATGAGGATGCAGTCCGCGCCGAGCGCGCGCGATTCCGCGACCTGATACGGCTCGTAGACGAAGTCCTTTCTGAGGGCGGGGAGACTTGTTGCCGCGCGCGCCGCGACCAGAAATTCGGGCGTGCCCTGAAAAGAGGGCGCATCCGTCAGCACGGACAGGCAAGCCGCGCCGCCTGCCTCATAGGCGCGCGCAAGCCCCGGCGGATCGAAGTCGGTGCGGATCAATCCCTTCGACGGACTTGCCTTTTTGATCTCGGCAATCAGCGCGTAGTCGCCGGTCTTATGTTTGCGCTCGACCGCACGCAGGAAACCACGCGGCGCAGCTTGCTCGCTAGCGGCCCGCTCAACCTCGGCGAACGGGCGCGCGCGTTTTGCCGCCGCGATCTCTTCGCGCTTGTACGCCTCGATCTTCGACAGGATATCTGTCATCGGATTTACGGAGCGTTCGATACCGCAATCAGGCGGTCAAGCCGTCCTTCCGCTTCTCCTGAGTCGACCGATTTTGCGGCAATCGCCGCGCCGTCCTTCAAGTTTTTCGCTTTGCCCGCGACGATCAGCGCTGCGGCCGCGTTTATGACGGCCACATCGCGGAACGCGCCGGATTTTCCCTTCAAAACTTCAAGCAGCGCCCTGGCATTATGCTCGGCATCGCCACCGCGCAAGGCGTCCGGCTTCGAGCGGGAAAATCCCGCGTCCTCGGGCGTGATGTCGAACGTGCGCACTTTGCCATTTGCGAGCTCCGCCACGCTGGTCGGACCCGCGGTGGTTATTTCGTCGAGGCCGTCGGAGCCGTGCACCACCCAGATGCTTTCGGAGCCGAGGATTTTCAACACCTGCGCCATCGGCTCGATCCACTGCTTCGAAAACGCGCCGATCATCTGCCGTTTAACGCTTGCGGGGTTCGACAGCGGTCCGAGCAAGTTGAAAATCGTTCGCGTGCCGAGCTCAACGCGGGTCGGCCCGACGTTCTTCATCGCCGGATGATGCGCAGGGGCAAACATGAAGCCGATGCCGGCTTCCGCGATGCAGCGCCCGACCTGCTCGGGTGCGAGATCGACTTTCACACCTAGCGCACCGAGCACGTCCGCCGCGCCCGACTTCGACGAGAGCGCGCGATTGCCGTGCTTGGCGACCGGCACGCCTGCGCCGGCAACGATGAGTGCCGCGCAGGTGGAGATGTTGAATGAGCCGGAGGCATCGCCACCGGTGCCGACGACGTCAATTGCGGCAGGCGGCGCTTTCACGCCGTGCATCTTGGCGCGCATCGTGGTGACCGCGCCGGTGATCTCGTCCACGGTCTCGCCCCGCACGCGCATTGCCATCAGCAAGCCGCCCATCTGCGAGGGCGTTGCTTCACCCGACATCATGCGATCGAAAGCCGTCGCGGATTCCTCGCGCGTAAGACTTGCGCCGGTCGCAACCTTGGCTATGAGCGCCTTGAATTCGTCGGCCACCGAAGCGCCCCTTAATTCAGCATGCGCTTGCGCGCGATCTTACGACCTTGCTGCACGTTCCAGACCTCCGCGAGGTCGAGAAAATTCTTGAGAATGAGATGACCGTGCTCGGATACGATGCTTTCGGGATGGAATTGCACGCCGTGCACCGGCAGAGTTTTGTGTGAAAGGCCCATCACGACATTGCCGTCGGTCTCGGCAGTGAGCTCCAGGTCGCGCGGTATGCTCGCGCGCTCGACAACCAGAGAGTGATAGCGCGTCGCCTTGAACGGCCCATTGATGCCGCGGAAGACGCCCCCATTCCTGTGGCGAATCTCCGAAACCTTGCCGTGCATCAACGTCGGTGCGCGCACGATCTTGCCGCCGAACGCTTGCCCAATGGCTTGGTGTCCAAGGCAGACGCCGAGTACCGGAATTTTCATCGATGCCCTGGCGACCAGATCGAGGCAGATGCCGGCTTCGTTGGGCGTGCAAGGCCCCGGCGAGAGCACGATCGCGTCCGGTTCGGCGGCGATCACGTCTGCCGTCGAAATCTTGTCGTTACGATGGACGATCACATCCGCCCCCAAGTCGCCCAAGTAATGGAACAGGTTGAAGGTGAAGCTGTCGTAGTTGTCGATCAAAACGATCATGTTCTGCCGCCTGCTCAAGGTCTTACGGCGGGGGGAAAGGGGGGTCAAGGCAGCCCACCTTCGTCATTCCGGCCGAGCCGCGTCAGCGGCGAGCGCCGGAATCCATAACCCCTGCTTGTGAATATGGATTCCGGGTTCGCTTGCTTACGCTGGCGCCCTGGAATGACACTGGACAGTGGTTACTGCCCGCGTTTGGCAGCGCTCGTGAAACGGCGCGCTTCTTCCGCGGCGCGGAACAGAGCCTTCGCCTTGTTGATACACTCCTGCTGCTCGTGGTCGGGGTTGCTGTCGGCGACGACGCCGGCGCCCGCCTGCACATACATCACACCATCTTTTACCAGCGCGGTGCGCAGCACGATGCAGGTGTCCATCTCGCCGGCGGCGGAAAAGTAACCGACGCAGCCGGCATAGAGACCGCGCTTTTCTTTCTCTAACTCGTCGATGATCTGCATGGCGCG
The DNA here is from genome assembly GCA_036278575.1 of Pseudolabrys sp. GTDB lineage: Bacteria > Pseudomonadota > Alphaproteobacteria > Rhizobiales > Xanthobacteraceae > Pseudolabrys. Next base: position 14,303 of record DASUKT010000218.1, read on the forward strand.
CACTTTCGGTGCGCCGGAAACGGTGCCCGCCGGAAAGCCGCCGGCGAGCGCATCGAGTGCGTCGTTTTTTGGGTCCAGCGTGCCTTCGACGTTCGAGACGATATGCATCACGTGGCTGTACCGCTCGATGAAGAATTGGTCAGTGACCTTGACCGTGCCCACACGCGCGACACGGCCGACATCGTTGCGGCCGAGATCGAGCAGCATCAGATGCTCGGCGCGCTCCTTCGGATCGGCGAGCAATTCTTCTTCCAGGGCCTTGTCATCGTGCGGCGTCGCGCCGCGCGGCCGCGTGCCGGCAATCGGGCGGATCGTGACGGTATCGCCCGTGACCTTCACAAGGATTTCGGGACTCGATCCCGCAACCGCGAAGTCGCCGAAATCGAGAAAATAGAGATACGGAGACGGGTTGGTCCGCCGCAGTGCGCGATAAAGCGAGAAGGGCGGTAGCGTGAACGGCGCCTCGAAGCGCTGGGCGAGTACAATCTGGAACGCATCGCCCGCGGCGATGTAATCCTTCGCCTTGCGCACCATCGCCTTGTATTCGTCGGGCGACGTGTTCGACCTCGGCGGTATATCAATCGGACCGGCATCGGTCGCGATCAACGACATATCGAGATGACGATCGAGACTTTCGATGACCCCCGAAAGTCGTTCGACGGCGCGCGCCAAAGCAGTCTTGGCATTGACATCTTTATCGCGGCGCACCGGCGTCACGATCATGATCGCATCTTTCACCGCGTCGAACACGACGATCAATGTGGGACGGATCAACACGGCGTCGGGAATGCCGATCGGATCCGGATTGGGCGAGGGCAGGTCCTCGATCAACCGCACCGTGTCGTAGCCGAGATAACCGAAGATGCCTGCAGCCATCGGCGGCAGCCCTTCCGGCAAAACGATGCGACTTTCCGCAATGAGCGCGCGCAAAGCCTTGAGCGGCGTCTCTGCGCAGGCGGTAAAAGCGTCCGGTCTCGTGTGCGCGCTACGATTGATCTCGGCATGCGTACCCTTTGCACGCCAGATGACGTCCGGCTCCAGACCAATGATGGAGTAACGCCCGCGGGTATCGCCGCCTTCGACCGACTCGAGCAGGAAGCTCATGGGCTTCCCGCCGGCAATTTTGAGGAACGCGGAAACCGGCGTTTCCAGATCGGCAACCAGTGTAGTCCAGACGACCTGCGCCTCGCCGCGCTCGTAACGCTTGGCGAATACGATTTCGGACGGCTCGACCTGCATGGGTCAGAGACTGGTGTCGAGAAAATGTGCGTCCCGTACGACGCCGGACGCAAAATGGAAAAGCGCAGAGGTCATGTACGGTCCTATTGGCTCGCGGTGCCACCGCCCACGATCTGATTTACCGCCTGCTGGTTAATGTCGACACCAAGCTGGGATTCAAGCTTCGTCACGTATTCGCCCAGTAGATCGTCCGTATAGGAGCGCTGGAGCGTGTCGGCCATCTGCTTTGCACCCGCCGCGCCAAGATCGGGTTTCGTTTCCTTGACGTCAGTCACCACAAAAACGTAGCGCTCGGTCTGTTTATCGCCTTCAACCGCCGCGGGGGTTCCTTTCGCCGTACGGAATACCGCATCGAGGACTTTGCCGGGCACCTTGTCGCTCGGATGGCCACGTTGCAGGTCCGTCGCTTTTTCGACGGTCAGATTGGAAGCCTTTGCAAGCTGCGCAAGCGTGTCACCGGACTTGAGCTTGCCAAGCATGTCATCGGCTTTTTTCTTGAGACGGGAAGCAATCTCATCGTCGCGCCAGCGTGTCTCGACCTGGGACTTCACCTCGTCGAGGTTGCGTTCGCGCGAGGGCGTGACGCCGGCGACCTCGTACCAAAGATAGCCTCCGCCCGGCACCTGCAGCGGATCGTTATCGACACCGACATCGGTCGAAAAGGCTGCGGAAACGATATCCGGCTGCTTCGGCAAGTTCGGCACAACCGAACCGTCCGGTGCCCGGCCCGAACGGTCCACCGCGTCGATCGTCCGCGATGTCAGCCCAAGTTTCTTTGCCGTCTCCTCAAGCGTTGAACCCGCGGCCCGCTCGTCTTCGATCTTGTCGCGCAAATCGCCGATTTGCCCCTTGGCTTGCTGCTCGGCAAGAGTCCGCTTTATTTGCGGCGCAACCTGTTCGTAGGTCGGCTGCTTGCCGGGTTCGATCTTTGTCACCTGCACCAGAACGGTGCCGAACTCGCCCTTTATTGGGGCGCTCGTTGCACCCTCTTTGAGTTCGAAGGCGGCCTTGGCAATCGCGGGATCGATGATACCGGATTTCGTAACGGTGCCGAGATCGATGTCGGAATTCTTCAAGCTGCGGTCTTTGGCGACGTCGGCAAAGCTTTTACCTTTGGCGATGCTGTCGGCAGCCGCTTGTGCCTCTTCCGGTTTTTGGAAGACCATTTGCAAGACGTGGCGGCGCTCGGGCGTGCCGAAGTCGTTTTTATGCTGCTCGTAATATTTCTTTGCGTCGGCATCAGAAACGGTAATCCATTTCGCCTGCTCGGCCGCTGTGAGCGAAAGCAGAACGATCTTGCGGTATTCCGGCGCTCGAAACAAAACTTTCCGATCGTTGAAGTATTTCGTCAGTTGCTCCGGCGTCGGCGCCGGAATGTCGCCGGCCTGAGCCTCTCCGAGCGTAACGAAGTCAATGGCGCGCTTTTCATTTTGATACTGATCGATGGCCTGGATCGCAGTTGCGGGCGGTTTCAACCCGCTGGTGATCGCGTCAGCGAGTTGCTTGCGCAACATCACGCGCCGCTGTTCGTTGACGAAGCGGCCCTCCGTAAATCCGGCCTGGCGGATCAACTGCTCGAAACGATCACGATCGAATTGTCCATTGATGCCGCGAAAGCTCGGGTCATTCCTGATGCTGTCTGCGATCTCCTTGTCGGAAGCACCAAGATGCAATTGGCGCGCGCGCTCGTCGAGCGCGGTCTGCGCGATGAGCTGCGCGATCAATTGGCGGTCGATACCAAGAGCCCGCGCCTGATCGGGCGTGACCGGGCGGCCGATACGGCGGCCGATCTGCTGCAGCTGCTCGTTGTAATACTCGCGGAACTGCTCGATGCCGATTTCGGTGCCGCCCACCTTGGCGAAGGTGGAAAGGCCAAACCCGCGGAAAATGTCGCCGATGCCCCAGATCGCAAAGCTGATGACCAGAACGCCCATAACGGCGGCCATAACGCCTTTGCCGAGCCAACTGGCTGAGGCCTTGTGGATACCTCGAAGCATACGACCTGCTTTTGCTGGTGAATGAGGCTAACTGCGCCTTCAATAGCGCCCCAAGGCATTGCAACTCAAGTAGGATCGGCCGTGACGCGCCGGCGCATGGGCGCCGGAAGGCCTCGATAGCCGCGCGAAAGGGACCATGATGCCAGCTGTGCTGCGCCCGCTGGTTGCGGGGAACTGGAAGATGAATGGACTGGCCGCTTCAGCGGTCGAACTTCGCGCCGTCATCGCCGGTGCGCCGGCGCTCGCCGGCAAGGTCGATCTGATGATTTGTCCTCCGGCAACGCTGCTCTCGGCCTTTGCCGGCATTGCCGATACAACCGGCGTCGTAATCGGAGCGCAAGATTGCCACGCAGAAGCATCCGGCGCTCACACTGGCGACATTTCAGCCGAAATGCTTGCCGATGCCGGCGCGCGCGCCGTGATTGTCGGGCACTCCGAACGGCGGCTCGACCATCACGAAACAGATGAAACCGTGCGCGCAAAAGCGTTGGCGGCCTGGCGTGCGAAGCTGACTGCGATCGTCTGCGTCGGCGAGCAGCGCACGGAACGCGACGGTGGACAGGCGTTGGCGATCGTTAAACGGCAACTTGCCGGCTCTTTGCCGGACGGTGCGACGGCTGAGAATGCCTTCATTGCGTATGAGCCGGCATGGGCGATCGGCAGCGGGTTGACACCAACGGTTGCCGACGTAGCCGAAACGCACAGATTCATCCGTTCGCAGCTCGCGGCAAGATTCGGCAAACAAGCCGCCAGCATCCGTATCCTCTATGGCGGATCGGTGAAGGCTGCGAACGCTGCGGAACTCCTCAAGGCTCCCGAGGTCAATGGCGCCCTGGTCGGCGGCGCCAGCCTTAAGGCGGCGGATTTCCTCGCCATTGCGGCAGTTTACCGCTAGCGGAGGCGAGGGTGGCAAAGCCGCACAGGATCGTGTAGAGACCCGGAAAATTCCTATATGACCGGGCATAGCGCCAGGGCTCGCGCGGGCCTCAGGCGTGCCGGTTGTGAGCGAAACGGCAATGCAGCAAGTCATTATCGTCATCCATCTGATGCTGGTGCTCGCCTTGATCGGTGTGGTGTTGCTGCAGCGTTCGGAAGGCGGCGGACTTGGTATCGGCGGCGGCAGCGGGTTCATGACCAGCCGCGGGACCGCCAACGTGCTCACCCGCGCAACGGCAATTCTCGCGGCGCTGTTTTTCGTTACCAGTCTGCTGCTCTCAATTCTGGCGGGCATGGGGCGCAAACCAACCTCGATTTTTCAGGGTGGCAATCAGCCCGTTCCGACGCAGCAGCCGGCAAACTCCACGCCGCCTCTCGGCGGGCAAGGCGGCGGCGTGCTTAATCAGCTTCAACAGCGGAGCGCTCCAAAACCGCCGCCGACCGGGCCGCAGGTGCCCACGTCGAAGTGACGACACTTACGAAGGGCCGGATTTCCGGCCCTTCACCGTTTTGAGGCTTTGAAACGAGCTACGAGCGAGATCAACGGGTGCAGCCAAATGTCTGTTAATCCACGAAAAAGGTCAGGTACACACAAGTGCATTCAGGCCCCGCGGTTTTGGCCCTCGTCGAATCGATTCGGGGTCGCTAAAGGTTAGGCCCCATGGCGCGGTACATTTTCATCACCGGCGGCGTGGTTTCTTCCCTCGGCAAGGGTCTCGCTTCAGCAGCACTCGGCGCGCTTTTGCAGGCACGCGGCTACAAAGTCCGGCTGCGCAAGCTCGACCCCTATCTCAACGTCGACCCCGGAACGATGTCGCCGTACCAGCACGGCGAGGTTTTCGTCACCGACGATGGCGCGGAAACCGACCTCGACCTCGGGCATTACGAGCGCTTCACGGGGCGCCCGGCCTCGCGCCAGGACAACATCACGACAGGTCGCATCTACCAGGAAATCCTCGCGAAGGAGCGGCGCGGGGATTATCTCGGCGCCACCATCCAGGTGATCCCGCACGTTACCAATGCGATCAAGGAGTTCATCCGCGAAGGCAACGAGGGGTTCGACTTCGTGCTCTGCGAGATTGGCGGCACGGTCGGCGATATCGAAGGCCTGCCGTACTTCGAGGCGATCCGCCAACTCGGCAACGATCTGCCGCGCGGCCACGCGGTCTACATCCACCTGACGTTGATGCCCTATATTCCAAGTGCGGGTGAGCTCAAGACCAAACCGACCCAACATTCGGTGAAAGAGCTGCGCTCGATCGGCATTCAGCCTGACATTTTGTTGTGCCGCACAGACCGGCCAATTCCCGAGAGCGAGCGACGCAAGCTCGCGCTGTTCTGCAATGTGCGCGAAAGCGCCGTGATCGAAGCGCGCGACGTCGACAACGTCTATGCGGTGCCGGAGGCCTATCACAACGCCGGCCTTGATACCGAACTGCTGGCGGCGTTCGGAATCGATACGTCGGCGCCGCCCGATCTCGAACGCTGGCGTACCATCAACGAACGCGTCCGCAATCCGGAAGGCGATGTCACCATCGCGATCGTCGGCAAATACACCGGCATGAAGGATGCCTACAAATCCCTGATCGAGGCGCTCTCGCATGGCGGCATCGCCAACAAGGTCAAAGTCAATCTCGACTGGATCGAATCCGATGTGTTCGAGAACGAGGACCCGGCGCCATTTCTGGAACAAGTGAACGGTATCCTCGTGCCTGGTGGCTTCGGCCAGCGCGGCGCGGAGGGCAAGATTAAAGCGGCGCAATTCGCGCGCGAGCGCCAGGTGCCGTATTTCGGAATCTGCTTTGGCATGCAGATGGCGGTGCTCGAGGCGGCACGCAATCTGTGCGGTATCGAGGACGCCAACTCGACCGAATTCGGCGCAACGCCCGAGCCTGTTGTCGGGCTCATGACCGAATGGCTTAGAGGTAACGAGCTACAGCAGCGCGCGGCTGGCGGCGATCTCGGCGGAACAATGCGGCTTGGCGCCTATCCTGCGATGCTGACGCGGGGGAGCCGTGTCGCGGAAATTTACAGCGCTACCGAAATCTCCGAACGCCATCGGCATCGCTATGAGGTAAACACGAACTACAAGGGACGTCTTGAGCAGCGTGGGATGCGGTTTTCCGGCATGTCGCCCGATGGAATTTTGCCGGAAATCATCGAATACGAGGATCACCCCTGGTTTATCGGCGTGCAATTCCATCCGGAACTGAAATCACGGCCGTTCGAGCCACATCCATTGTTTGCCTCATTCATTGGGGCTGCGGTCGAGCAAAGCAGGCTCGTCTAATCCTGCATTCCTGATTTGCAGTTTACGCCGCTGTTTGCGCGAAAGTTATCGCGGCAGTTTCCTTATTTGCGCAGAGACTATTTGTATAACGCCTCTTCGCGCGTTGGATTTTGCTGCTCGAAAATTACGCAACCTTGAGGGCAACTCCAATGCGTTACATCTCTACCGCAGCCTTTGCGCTGGCGGCCGGCGGCCTCTTTGTGGCGGCACCGGCCCGGGCGCAAGACACGACAAATCAAGGCATGATGGATCAAAGCATGGTCCATAGCGCCGGAGGCCCAACCCAGATGGGCAATAACTGCTGGATTTCGACCAATAGCGATATGGGCTTCGGCTACTGGACGGCATGCGAAAATCCTTCGCCGGCCGCCAAGCGCGCGAAGAAGAGATAGCCCGAGCCTAAGTAGCCAAACGCATTGTCGGCGATTGCGCAGTTGTTCAGCCTCCGCCACTTGTTCGCGCGCGCTCCCACACGCGAACAAGTGGTTTTTGTGAGCGGAAGATCGCTGTGCTAGTGCACCGGCATGGCGGGTGCCGGGCTTGACCACATCGTTCACGCGGTACGCGACCTCGACGCGGCGGCTGCGCTTTACAAACGGCTCGGATTCCAGGTCGGAGCACGCAACCGTCATCCGTCCAACTGGGGCACGCAGAACCACATCGTCCAGCTGCCCGGCACGTTTATCGAGTTGCTCGCGGTCGCGGAGACGACCGGAATAGCACCGCAAGAATCCCGGCGCTTTTCGTTCGGGGCTTTCAACCGCGATTTCCTGATGCGCGGAGAAGGACTTTCGATGCTGGTGCTGGAGGGCCACGTCGAAGACGCCGAACGTTTTGCTGCGGGCGGTATCGGCGATTTCGAACCCTATTATTTTGAACGCGAAGGCAAGCGCCCCGACGGCACGCGCGTGAAGGTCGCCTTTACGCTCGCATTTGCGCGTGACAACAAGGCTCCCGATATCGGCTTTTTCACCTGCCGGCAGCACTATCCGGACAATTTCTGGAATCCAGCCTTTCAAAGCCACGCCAATGGCGCTGTTGCTGTTGCCGCCGTTGTTCTTGTAGCGAACGATCTGGCGCAGCATCGCAAATTCCTCACGGTGTTCACCGGCAGCGATGAATGGGAAGAGAAAGGGAGCGGGCTCGTCCTGACGACCCCGCGCGGCGCGATTGAGCTCGTCACGCCGGGTGAATATTCCCGTCGGTGTGACGTTACGCCGCCGGACATTACGACGAGCAGCCGGCTTGCCGCGATCAGGTTCCGGGTTGAAGACCTGACGACGATAAGAGCGATTTTCGCGACATCGAAAATCGCTCACCAAAGCCTTGGAGATCGGATCGTTATTGATGCCGAGACGGCTTTGGGCGCCGCCCTGGTATTCGAATCCATAAACCCTTCCGACCGTTGACCGCGCTGCCCGGTCGCTTCATGGTCGCCCCCACAAAAGGGGTTTTTTACTTTGGAAAAGGCCTTGCTTCCACAAGCGACCGTAACGGTCGGCGATGTCTCATTTGGCAATGCGCTACCGCTCGCGCTCATTGCCGGCCCGTGCGCACTGGAAAGCCGCGAGCATGCGCTCGAGATGGCGTCGGCGCTGAAAGAGGCAGCCGCTAAAGTCGGCATCAAATTCGTCTACAAGACCTCCTTCGACAAGGCGAACCGCACGTCGGCAAAGAGCGCGCGCGGCATCGGCCTCGAGCAGGCCCTGCCGATCTTTGCCGAAATTCGCGAGAAGCTCGGCGTGCCGGTGCTTACCGACGTGCATGAGCCCGCGCAATGCGCGCTGGTCGCTCTCGCCGTCGACATCCTGCAAATCCCGGCCTTTCTCTGCCGGCAGACCGACCTGCTCATCGCGGCTGCAGTGACCGGCAAAACCATCAATGTAAAGAAGGGCCAGTTCCTCGCGCCCTGGGACATGAAGAACGTCGTGCAGAAAATCACCGACGCCGGAAACCGCAACGTCCTTGTCACCGAGCGTGGCGCATCGTTCGGCTACAACACGCTCGTTTCGGATATGCGCGCGCTGCCTATCCTTGCGCGCGAAACCGGTGCGCCGGTCATTTTCGATGCGACGCATTCGGTGCAACAACCGGGGGGGCAGGGGACATCGTCTGGCGGAGAGCGCCAATTCGTACCGGTGCTGGCACGCGCCGCCGTTGCTGTCGGCGTCGCCGGCATCTTCATCGAAACTCACCAGGATCCCGATCGAGCGCCATCCGATGGACCCAACATGGTGCCGCTCAAGGAAATGGAGCCGCTGCTGCGTCGTCTGATCGAGTTCGATCGGATCGCCAAGCACTGACCGCGCTTCAGTTCATTCCGCAATGACCCGTGAACTCAATCTGATGGCGTTTGTCGTGTTCGCGACGACGCTGTTCATGCGCACGGTCGATCCGATCATCCCGCAGATGGCTATCGGCCTCGGTGTTGCTGCAACCACTGCAGCACTCTTGTCGAGCGGCTTTACGCTTCCCTATGCCTTGATTCAGCCGCTCCTTGGCGCGCTCGCCGACATGCTGAGCAAGACCCGGTTGATCGTCGTCTGCATGTTGTCGCTAAGCATCATCACGCTGATCGCGGGCTTCGCAACGACGTTTGAGGTGATGATGGGCTGTCGCGTTCTTGCGGGTATCGCAGCCGGCGGCGTTTTTCCGATCGCGCTTGCCATTACCGGCGATCGCGTGCCCGTCGCGCAACGCCAAGTTGCCATCGGCCGGATTCTGTTCGCGGCGATGAGCGGCAATCTGCTCGGCGCATCGGGCTCAGGCATCATTGCCGACCTGATCGGCTGGCGCAGCGTTTTCTTCGCGACCTCCGCCATCGGCCTGCTTGCGCTCGCCGTCGCTATTCCCGCCTTCCGCGGCATGAAGGAGACACCGGGGCGTTTTGATTTTTCAACCTTCGTTCCGAACTACCGCGCGGTTCTCAGCAATCCGCTGGCGAAATTCTGTTTCGGCGCCGTATTCATGGAAGCGATCTTCATGTTCGGCGTCTTTCCTTACATCGCCACGTTGCTGCACAGCGAAGGCGTCACGAGTGCGTCGATTGCGGGCATCGTAATCGCGGGCTTCGGCGTTGGAGGCATCGGTTACACGATGACGGTTTCCTGGTTGCTGACGCGTTTCGGCCCGCAGCGGCTCATGGCGGCCGGCGGCATGATCATCGCGTCATGTCTCGTCGTTATCGCGTTGCGAATGCCGTGGCCGGTGGAATTTGCCAATTTCGTCGTACTCGGGTTTGGCTTCTACACGTTGCACGGATGCATCCAGGTCTTCGTCACC
>DASUKT010000219.1:0-10986 GCA_036278575.1 Pseudolabrys sp.
GAACGTAACGCCACGCGCAAGCCAGCCGCCAAAGCTCTGCCCGGCGGTGCCGGTGAAACGCACGTGGATCGTATCGTCCGGCAAGCCTTCGTGGCCGTAGCGTTTTGCCACTTCGCCCGAAAGCATGCCGCCGGTGGTGCGATCGGTGTTCCGGATTGCTGCCTGCAGGCGCACCGGCGCGCCGCGGTTGAGCGCGGCCTGCGCTTCCGCGATCAGCTTGCGGTCGAGGATGTTGTTGATCTTGTGGTCCTGCGGCTCGCACTTGAAGATCGCCGTGCCGGCATCCGCCTGCGGCTTCATGAACAGCTTGGAGAAGTCGAGGCCCTTCGCCTTCCAGTGCTCGATCAGCTTGCGGCGGTCGAGCATCTGCATCTGCCCGATCATTTCCTCGAACGTGCGATAGCCAAGCGTGGCCATGATCTCGCGCACTTCCTCGGCGACGAAGAAGAAGTAGTTGATGACGTGCTCCGGCTGCCCCTTGAAGCGCTTGCGCAGCACCGGGTCCTGTGTCGCGACTCCGACCGGGCAGGTGTTCAGATGGCACTTGCGCATCATGATGCAGCCGGCGGCGATCAGCGGCGCGGTCGAGAAGCCGAATTCGTCGGCGCCGAGCAACGCGCCGATCACGACGTCGCGGCCAGTGCGGATGCCGCCGTCGACCTGCACGGAAATGCGTCCGCGCAGGCGGTTGGCGACGAGCGTTTGATGCGTTTCGGCAAGACCGATTTCCCAAGGGGAGCCGGCGTGCTTGATCGAGGTGAGGGGAGATGCACCGGTGCCGCCTTCATAGCCGGCGATGGTGACATGGTCGGCGCGCGCTTTGGAAACACCGGCGGCGACCGTGCCGACGCCGACTTCTGAGACAAGCTTCACCGAAACCTGGCCGTCCGGGTTGACGTTCTTCAGGTCGAAGATGAGCTGCGCCAGGTCCTCGATTGAATAAATGTCGTGGTGCGGGGGCGGCGAGATGAGCCCGACGCCGGGCGTCGAATGCCGCACCTTGGCGATGATCTTGTCGACCTTGTGCCCCGGCAACTGGCCGCCTTCGCCGGGCTTGGCGCCCTGCGCCATCTTGATCTGCATCATGTCGGAGTTGACGAGATATTCCGCCGTGACGCCGAAGCGGCCGGAGGCGACCTGCTTGATTGCCGAGCGCATGGAGTCGCCATTCGGTAGCGGCTTGAAACGGTCGCTTTCCTCGCCGCCTTCGCCGGTGTTCGACTTGCCGCCGATGCGGTTCATGGCGATGGCAAGCGTCGTATGCGCCTCGCGCGAGATCGAGCCGAACGACATCGCGCCGGTCGAGAAGCGCCGCACGATATTCTTCGCCGGCTCGACCTCGTCGAGCGGCACCGTCTTGCGGCCGTCGTCCTGTGCGCTCTTGATGCTGAACAGGCCGCGGATCGTGAGCAGGCGCTCGTCCTGCTCGTTGATAATCTTCGCGTATGCGCGGTAATGGTCTTGCGAGTTGCCGCGCACCGCGTGCTGCAATCGCGACACCGTGTTCGCGGTCCACACGTGATCCTCGCCGCGCACGCGCACGGCATAGTCGCCGCCCACGTCCAGCATCGTCCGATAGATCGGCGCGTCTGAGAATGCATCGCGATGGCGGCGCACGGTCTCTTCCGCAATCTCCGCGAGGCCGACGCCTTCGATGCGCGTGTGCGTACCGGTGAAGAACTTGTCGACGAAGTCTTGCCGCAGGCCCACGGCGTCGAAAATCTGCGCGCCGCAATAAGACTGGTAGGTCGAGATGCCCATCTTGGACATCACTTTGAGCAGACCCTTGCCGATCGACTTGATGTAGCGTTTGACGATTTCCTTCGGCTCGAGTTTCTGCGGCAGCTCGTCCTTCATCGCGATCAGCGTCTCGAACGCGAGATAAGGATTTATCGCCTCAGCCCCGTAGCCGGCAAGGCAAGCGAAGTGATGCACCTCGCGCGGCTCGCCGGTTTCCAGCACGAGGCCGACGGATGTGCGCAGTCCTTGCCGGATCAGATGATGATGCACGGCGGCGCAGGCGAGCAGGGCAGGGATCGGAATGCGATCGGCGCCCGTCTTGCGGTCCGACAGGATGATGATGTTGCAGCCGCCGCGCACTTCGCTCTCGGCGCGGTCGCACAATTCGTCGAGCGCGAAACCCATACCGGCTGCGCCATGCTCGGCCGGGAAGGTAATGTCGAAGGTAAGCGACTTGAAATGCGAGTCGCTCATTTCCGAGATCGAGCGGATTTTTTCGAGGTCGTCGTTGGTCAGAATCGGCTGGCGCACCTCGAGGCGCTTCACCCTCGACATGCCTTCGAGATCGAACAGGTTCGGCCGCGGTCCGATGATCGAGACGAGGCTCATCACCAGCTCTTCGCGGATCGGGTCGATCGGCGGGTTCGTTACCTGGGCGAAGTTCTGCTTGAAATAGGTGAACAGCGACTTCGGCTTGTCGGAGAGCGCCGAGATCGGCACGTCGTTGCCCATGGAGCCGATGGCTTCCTCGCCGACGGTGCCCATCGGCGTCATCAGGATTTTCAGGTCTTCCTGCGTGTAGCCGAAGGTCTGCTGACGATCGAGCAGCGGCAGATTGGAAATCGGCGCTTCATTTTCAGTGCTCGGCAAATCCTCGAGCACGATTTGCGTCTTTCCCAGCCATTCCTTGTAAGGATGGCTCTTGGCGAGTGTCGCCTTCAGTTCCTCGTCGGGAATGAGGCGGCCTTCGTCGAGATCGACTAGCAGCATTTTACCGGGCTGCAGGCGCCACTTCTTGACGATGTCCTTCTCCGCGATCGGCAGCACGCCCATCTCGGACGCCATCACGATGCGGCCGTCGCGCGTGAGGAAATAGCGCGCCGGACGCAGGCCGTTGCGGTCGAGCGTCGCGCCGATCTGGCGTCCGTTGGTGAAGGCGATTGCCGCCGGCCCGTCCCATGGCTCCATCAGCGCGGCGTTGTATTCGTAAAACGCGCGGCGCTCCTCATCCATCAGGGGATTGCCGGCCCACGCTTCCGGAATCATCATCATCATCGCGTGCGCGAGCGAGTAGCCGCCTTGCGTCAGGAATTCGAGCGCGTTGTCGAAGCACGCGGTATCGGACTGGCCTTCATAGGAAATCGGCCACAGCTTGTTGATGTCCTTGCCAAAGAGCGGCGAGGAAACGGACGCCTGCCGCGCCGCCATCCAATTGACGTTGCCGCGCAGCGTGTTGATCTCGCCGTTGTGCGCGATCATCCGATAGGGATGCGCCAGCGACCATGTCGGGAAGGTATTCGTCGAGAAGCGCTGGTGAATGAGCGCGAGCGCCGACTCGAAATCCGGATCGTGCAGGTCGGGATAGTACGTGCCAAGCTGGTCGGCGAGGAACATGCCCTTGTAGATCACGGTGCGGCACGAGATCGACACCGGATAATAGCCCGAGGTACGCCGCTCGCGCCGTCGATAGATCGCGTTCGAAATCGACTTGCGCAGGATATAGAGCCGACGTTCGAAATCGGCTTCGCTCAGTTTCTTCTTGCGGCCAATGAACACCTGCATGTGTTTCGGCTCGGTCGGCAACACCGACTTGCCGAGCGTGGAGTTATTCGTCGGCACATCGCGCCAGCCGAGCAGCGTCAAGCCTTCGCGTTCGATGACCTCGGCGTAGATATCGCGGATGATCTGCCGCCATTCGTCATCCTGCGGCATGAACAGATAGCCGACGGCATATTCGCCGGGCTTGGGCAGCGCGAAGCCGATCTCCTTCACCTTCTTCGTAAAGAACTTGTGCGGAATCTGAACGAGAATGCCCGCGCCATCGCCCATGCGCGGATCGGCGCCGGTCGCGCCGCGGTGTTCGAGGTTACAGAGAATTCGCAGGCCGTCGTCGATGATCTGATGCGACTTGCGGCCCTTGATGTCCGCAATGAAGCCGACGCCGCACGCATCTTTGTCGAGTGAGGGATCGTAGAGACCTTGCACAGGCGGCGTACCGGGATCGGCGCTGTCGCGAAACGAAGCGCGTCCGCGGAGATGCATCGCAATCTCGCGTCCAACAAATTTTCCGTTGCCGCGTCGCTCACTCATCGTTGACCCGTTCGCCGCCCTGTAAGCCTTCGGCGCACTTTCCGCATCGCCGCGCCCATAGGCCGCCGCGGTGCGCGCGTAATCGTTCTCGAGAAGGTGCAGCCCTACCGGCACGCATTGCCCGCGACGGCTGCTCCTGTTTGGCGTGTGGATGCTTGCCCCGCGAAAGCCGGCATCCGGGCCGCCAACCCATTAGGACAGCATTACTGTCCTAAGTGACCATGCCAAATTTTGCCTCGCTGCACAAGTTTGGTCCATCGCGGATTTGGCAAAACCTCCAAATTGTTGCCTGCCTGCCTGCACCTGTTACGTCGCCCGGCGCCGAAGGTCACACACCGGCACATCCCTCTTTGATCACATCTATGCCGCAGGGACCCGCTCTCAAGGTTAACCGTTTAACCGTGGAAAGCAGAAAAAGCCGCGTACTGCGGGGTGCTTCGCTATGCTTAGGTGGACAGGGACGGAGGATAAAAACATGACCGACAAGGCCGAAGGCTGCCGCTTGCACGGAACACTCCGGGCGGATGTCGCTCCTGCACGAAAGAGGCTGCCGCTCGCACTCGTTCTGATCGCTCTTGCAGCGATGCTGATATCGATCGCCGGTGTGCAGAAAGCGCAGGCAGGCGCGGTCTATCCGGACGATATTCTCAAAACCATTCGTACCATGGGTCTCGATCCGGTGACCGAGCCGGTGCGGCGCGGCGATCTCTATGTGCTGCATGCGCTCGATCCGCATGGCGTCGAAATGCGCGTCGTGGCCGACGTCGACTTCGGTGAGATCCTGTCGATCGTTCCGGCTCCGATTTTGACGAACGCCTATCTGGCGCCGATTTTGACCAGTCTCTATGTGCCGCGCGCCTATGCCGGCCCGCGCATCATCCACGTCCCCGATCAAGCCGGCAGCAAGTAATCGGCTGCGCCGGCAGGAAAAACGAAAGCGCCCCGGAAACCGGGGCGCTCCACTTCCAATTACTGCGATCGTCAGGCGGCCTTGGCGTCGAGCACCTTGGCTTTCGCCTCGGTTTTGCCGTCGCCGATCGGAATCGACCGCGGCTTCTTGGCTTCCGGAATCTCGCGCACGAGATCGACATGCAGCAACCCGTTCTCAAGCGCCGCGCCTTTGACCTGGACGTAATCGGCAAGCTGGAAGACGCGCTCGAACGCGCGCGCGGCGATGCCCTGATAGAGCACCTCGCCGTTTGACTCTTCCTTGACCTGCTTCTCGCCCTTGATCGTCAGGGTGTTTTCCTTTGCCTCGATCGACAGCTCGTTCTCGCCGAAGCCGGCTACCGCGACGCTGATGCGATAGTCGTTCTCGCCGGTGCGCTCGATGTTATAGGGCGGGTAGCCCGGGGTGGCCTCAAAGCCATCCAGCATCGAAAACAGCCGGTCGAAGCCGACGGTGGAACGATAGAGGGGAGCAAGATCGAATGTTCGCATGGCATATCCTCCTGTTGAGCGACATGCGGGCGGTCCGCCGTCATGGCCGAACCCAATGCCCGTGCGCAGCCACGATCGGCCTGCGCAGATCCGATATGGGAGCGTCGGCTTTTGTCTGCAAGGGTTTCTGAACGGCTTTTAACATCAGGTACTTAGATGTATACTCGACAAGCCGAGATTGAGCCGGTCTCCCGCCCTGTTATAAGGCCGTTACCTGCCGGCAGACCGGCGCCAAAGCCCCCGCATGGACCTCGTTTCCATTCCCGCCAACCCGTTGCCGGACCATGTGGTCTCGGGGGTCGTCAAAACGCCCGATGGCGTGAATTTGCGCTTCGCGCGCTGGGAGCCGCCGCCGGGTCGCAAAGGCACGGTCGTCGTGCTGCAGGGGCGCGCCGAATACATCGAAAAATATTTCGAGACCGCGCTGGATTTGCGTGCCCGCGGCTTCGCCGTCGCGACGTTCGACTGGCGCGGCCAGGGTCTGTCCGATCGTCAGCTTTCGGACCGCCGCAAAGGCTACGTGCGAAGCTTTGAGGATTACGCTGTCGATCTCGACATCATGATGCAGCAGGTCGTGCTGCCCGATTGTCCGCCGCCGATCTACGCTTTGGCGCATTCGATGGGCGCCGCCGTCCTGCTTCGCGCCTGCCACGCCGGACGCCGGTGGTTCGACCGCGTCGCCCTGAGCGCCCCGATGATCGGCTTGCCGCTTGGAATATTTTCCGGTGTCGCGGCGCCGTTTGCGCGCTTCATGCGCTTCGCCGGACGCGGATCGGCTTATGTCCCTGCTTCCGATCAGCGCGCGGCCGGCACACGCATATTCGCGGGCAATGTCTTCACCTCCGATCCGGTGCGTTTTGCCCGCAATCTTGCGGTGCTCGAGGCGGAGCCAAGACTCGCGTTGGGCCCGCCGACCATCGCCTGGGCCGATTCAGCATTGCGCGCGATGAATGAGTTCACCGCGCCCGGCTACGCCGGCAGCATCCGCCAGCCGATCCTGATGGTGGCGGCGGGTCACGATCAGGTGGTCTCGACCCCCGCCATTGAGAGCTTCGGCACCAATCTGCTGGCCGGCTCGCATCTCATTCTCGCAGGCAGCCGCCACGAAATTCTGCAAGAGCAGGATCGTTATCGGCAGCAGTTCTGGGCGGCCTTCGATGCCTTCGTGCCCGGCACGCCGTTGTATTAGTCAGCGCTCATCATTGAACTTTAATGTTTGCCGCTTTGATTATCGGCCACCATTTTTCTATTTCCGCTTTTTGAAACGCGGAAAGCGCTTCCGGCGTCTGCATGTCGGGGCTGAAAACTTGCTGCTGGAGATCGGCCAGGCGCTTGCGCACTAGCGGGTCGTTCAGCGCGTCCACAACCGCAGCATTCAGCTTTGCGATCGCTTCTTTCGGAGTGTTTTTAGGCGCCCACAAGCCATGCCATGTCGAGAAATAGAGCTTCGGCAGCCCAGCCTCATCAACGGTCGGGATTTCCGGCGCTGCTTTCAGGCGCTTTGGACCCATGACTGCATAAGCCTTTATCTTGCCCGCATGTACCAAATGCACCGCAAATGCCTGCGGTATGGAAATGTCCACTTCGCCCGCTAACAGCGCCTGCATGATGGGTGCACCGCCGCGATAGGGGACGAACTGAAAATTGGCGCCGGTCGCTTTTTCCAGATAAATGCCGGCGATGTGTGGCGGGCTTCCCGCGCCAGCAGTGCCTTCCAATACTTTTCCGCTATTTGCTCTGAGCCAGGCAACTAATTCTTTCAAATCCTTCGCCGGCAATGCGTTCTTTGAGACGATCAAATGCGGCGACGTTGTGAGGAGAGCAATCGGCGCAAAGTCCTTAAGCACGTCATATGACAGCTTATAGATGGCGCCGTTCATAACATGCGTACTCGAAAGCCCGATGCCGATGGTGTAGCCGTCGGGATTGGCGTGAGCCACATGTGCAACGCCGATATTTCCCGCGGCGCCCGTTATGTTTTCAACGACCACCGGCTGGTCTAGCGTTTGTTTCATGCGGTCAGCCACGATCCGCGCGATTGTGTCGGTCGGCCCGCCTGCCGCAACCGGTACAATCAAAGTTATGGGACGAGAGGGAAAATGCTCGGCCCGCACGGCGGAGGTGATGAATGCGGCAATAACGAAAGTGAAAACCAACGACTTTTTCATGCGCGCCTCCGTTGGCACCTGCGCACTTTCAGTCGCACCCCCAGGCGAAATTAGCCTATTATATGCATCGTTTAAAGCGCATGGCGGCTACCTAACTATTCACGCTCCCAAGGATCTCCAGCGCCGCCGCGTGCACCCGCCTGTCGCCGGCGGCGACAATGCGGCCTCCGTTTTGGGCGGGGCCGTTTTCCCACGTCGTCACGATCCCGCCCGCGCCGGCGATGATCGGAATGAGCGGGACGATGTCGTGCGGCTTAAGCTCGGTTTCGATCACCAGGTCGATGTGTCCGGCCGCCAGCATGCAGTAGGCATAACAGTCGCCGCCATAACGTGAGAGTTGCACCTTGTTCTCGACGCGCCGGAAGTGCGCGCGATCGGCTTCGTTCATCAACAGCGGACTTGTTGTGGCGAGCAAGGCTTCGCCAATGTTTCCGCAGGCACGCACGTGCAATTCGCGTTTGCCGGCGAGCCCGCGATAGTGCGCCGCGCCGCCGTCGCCCGAAAACCGCTCGCGTGTGAACGGCTGGTGCATCATGCCGAAGACCGGCTCGCCGAAGCGCATCAGCGCGATCAGTGTGCCCCACGCCGGCAGGCCTGCAATGAAGGATTTGGTGCCGTCGATCGGATCGAGGACCCAGACGTATTCGGCGTCCGTGCGCTCGGCGCCGTATTCCTCGCCCAGAATGCCGTGGCCGGGAAAGCTTCGGCGGATCAGGTTGCGCATGACGTTTTCTGCGGCCCGGTCGGCGGCGGTGACCGGGTCGAAGCCGCCTGGCTGCTTGTTTTCGATGCTCAACGCCGTGCGAAAGAACGGCAGAATGATGTCGCCCGAGGCGGTCGCCAGTTCGTCGACAAAGGCGGCAAAGTCGATTGCGGTCATGGCCCAGCATTTACCATTGGGAACGCCGCCATCTTTCGACAATCGGCCTCACGCGTTGCGATAACCCCCGTCTTCTCGCCAAAATGTTTCCCTCGCGCGGCAACTCGGCCCGAAGATTGGCATCAGCCATGCAGATTCAGCATGGGATTCAGCGGCTGCATCCTTGCAATTTGTGCGTCGCGGTGTAAATTATTGCAATGCGGTAGCGAGAGCTACCGTTGCCCTCCTTGGGCGTTTCCTCCCTAGACTTGGGCCGCTTGCAAACGCGAGCGGCCCTTTTTTTCAGGGATCAGTCGTCAGTCATCAGAAAAGGAGCGACTCGCCCTGATTACCGATCACTGATTACTGGGCCCTGATCACTACTCGGCCGCCGCCCGATAGGGCCGCAACTCCTCCAATGGGATTTCCCCGATCCGCTGGGCCATTTTCTCCAGGTCGGCCGCAAGCGCAGCAAAGCCCGGCGAGCGGGCGTAGGTACGCTCATCCATGTACAAGGCGCGATTGATCTCCAGTTGAATGGCATGCAAGCCCACGGCCGGATTGCCATAGTGCTCGGTGATGAAGCCGCCAGCGTAAGGTTTGTTTCGGCTCACCGTGTAGCCGAGCGAGCGCAAGGTATTTTCGACGGTCTCCGCCACGACACCGACGCAACTGGTTCCGTAGCGATCGCCGAGCACGAACTCGGGACGGGGCCTGTCGTCTTTGTGGCCCGTGTTGGAGGGCATCGAATGGCAGTCCACCAGCACGGCCGCGCCAAAATCGCGATGCAACCGTGTGAACAGGCTGCGCAAAGCGCGATGGTAGGGCTTGTAGAGGCTTTCGATCCGGCGCAGCGCATCGTCGATCGGAATGCGCTGCTCGTAAATTTCCTGCGCATCGCCAACCACGCGCGCAACGGTGCCGAGGCCGCCGGCGACCCGCATGGAGCGGGTATTGGCGAATGAAGGCAGGCGTCCTTCGAACATGCGTGGATCGAGTTCGTAGGGCTCGCGGTTCACATCGACGAAGCAGCGCGGAAAGTGCGCGCGCATCATCGGATAGCCGCGCGCCACCACGCCGGCGACCAACTGGTCGACGAAGCTGTCTTCCGAGCGGCGGAGCGCCCCGATTTCGAGCCGTGAGGCGGATAGAAACTCACGCAGGTAGGTTGCGCCGCTGTGCGGCGAATTGAACATAACCGGTCCGCCTGTGCGGATCGGTTCCAAAATCTCAAAAGGAGGGTCGAGTTCGTCGCGAATTTGGCTCATGGATCGTAAGATTAGGCGGGGCCTTGAGTACCAGGAGCCCCGCACAGGTGTCATTGTCTATTGAGATGCAGGCAAAGCCAAGTCATGCTTTCGGTTCACCCGATATTTACCGGATATAAGGCTTATGGAAGAGCATGGCCGGCCCCAAAGCCGTCCCGGGGACTGAGTAATGTCAAAGATCCTTCTGGCGGAAGACGACACGGATATGCGGCGCTTTCTAGTCAAGGCACTGCAAAACGCCGGTTTTGAGGTTACCTCGTACGACAACGGTCTTTCGGCGTATCAGCGTCTGCGCGAAGAACCGTTCCAGCTTTTGCTGACCGACATCGTGATGCCCGAAATGGACGGAATCGAGCTCGCCCGCCGTGCCGCCGAACTCGATCCCGACATCAAGATCATGTTCATCACCGGGTTTGCCGCTGTCGCCCTTAACGCTGACTCTAACGCGCCGAAGCAGGCCAAGGTTCTGTCGAAGCCCGTCCACTTGCGCGAGCTCGTCAACGAAGTTCAGAAGATGCTGGCGGCCTAGACGCGGTCGATGCGCGGGATTGCCTCGTTTCCGGCGAGAGGCTAAGACCTTCCCTGAATTGGGTGCGTAGCTCAGCGGAAGAGCACTACCTTGACATGGTAGGGGTCACAGGTTCGATCCCTGTCGCACCCACCACCCACTCTGACTTTTTGGCGATCTGTGGAGACTTGCCGAACACGCCCGCCAATGGCGGGCCTTTTCGTTGCGGCTCCCGCTCTCCTTAGTCTCCCTGCCAACGAGGCGGTCGATTTTGCGCGCGTGTCTCCAGCCCAGAAATTTCGGTTCCTGGCACCGAAAAGGTGTGCTCTCAAAACCTTCACCTCAGAGCTGTCGCTAAGCCATAAGATCGTAAGCTGAAAACGCGCGACCATTCTGAACGTCCGCTGACACCTGCGGAAACGGCTGCATCAATGTGCAACTGCTAAAACGAGTGATGATCAGTCGCGCGTCAAGCCGAGCCGTTGGTACTGCAGCGACCATTCGGCTGGAGCGTCGCGCAAGCTTGCAACACCGATGCCGCGCGGGAGCCGTCCCTCGACGGCGGCCGTCACCAGAGCGGGCGCAACGAATGCCATCGACACTGTCATGTTGACGTGCCGGGCGCTGCATTTGTGGCGGGCCGCAATTTGCTCGACGGTATCTGTGCCGGAGGTAATCGCATCGAGCCAGGCA
>DASUKT010000220.1:0-2984 GCA_036278575.1 Pseudolabrys sp.
CTGGTAAAGCTGGATCATCATGGCGTTGATCAGCACGAAGTCGCCAACGGTATTGGCGCCGCGTTGGATACCGAAGGCGCAAAGCACCATGGCCGAGGCGAGCCCGATGCTGAAAATGACGGCTTGGCCGGCATTGAGCACAGCAAGCGATGTATAAGCCTGCACGCTTGCATCCTCATAGCGCGCCATCGAGCGATCGTAGCGAGTCGCCTCGCGCTGCTCCGCGCTGAAATATTTGACCGTCTCGTAATTCAGCAGCGAGTCGATCGCCTTCACGTTGGCGTCGGTATCGCTGTCGTTCATCTTGCGCCGGATCGCAATGCGCCACTCCGTGGCGTGATAAGTATAGAGCATGTAAAGCGCGACGGTCGCGACAACAATGCCGACATAGCGCCAGTCGAAATGCCAGATCAGCACGACGACGATCAGCGAAAACTCCACAATCGTTGGCACGAGCTGCACGATGACGAGGCGGACGATGGTTTCGATCGCGTTGCGGCCGCGCTCGAGCACGCGCGTCAGCCCGCCGGTCTTGCGCTCCAGATGGAAGCGCAGCGACAACTCGTGCATGTGCACAAACGTAAGGTAAGCAACGCGCCGCACCGCATACATCGCGACCTTCGCAAACAATCCGTCGCGCAGTTGCGTCAGCGCCGCGGTGAGAATGCGCATGCCGCCATAAGCCATTGTCATGACAACCGGAGCGGCAAGCGCCCAAACCAGCCACTCCGAAGCCGCCACGGGCGCGGTGCCGTGGCCGGCGAGTGCATCCGTCGCCCATTTGAAGGTGAAAGGCACCGCAATGGTCGCGAGCTTGGCTGCGACCAACAGCACGAGCGTGCCGAGCACGCGCCATTTCAGGTCGCGCCGCTCGGATGGCCAGATGTATGGCCAAAGGTGGATAAGCGTCGCCAACAACGCGCCGCGATCGGCGGAAACGGGGGAGCTGGCGTCTCGAACTGTGTGGTGATGGGCCGTCATCAAGTATCCTAAACGGGCCCGCAACCGGCACCGTCGCGGTCCTCATATAGGCGCTTTCGGCCCGGTAATCACCTGCCGGGAATGGCTTTAACCCTCTAATTCAATGGCAAAATTAGGCCGCGTGCCTTGACCTTGCCGCATCCCGTATGCACATCCAGCCATATGAGCAAAATCAAAAGAATCTGCGTCTATTGCGGATCGGGGCCGGGGACCGATCCGGCTTTTGTCACCGCAGCCGGCGCCTTCGGTAAAATCCTTGCCGACAACCGGATCGGTCTCGTCTTTGGTGGCGGCTCGGCCGGCATCATGGGCGCTGTCGCGCAATCGGCGATCGAGCACGGCGGTGAGGTCACCGGCGTCATCCCGGAATTTCTGGTGGTGCGCGAACGCGCCATGCGCGAGGCCGACAATCTCATCATCACGCCTAATTTGCACGAACGTAAACAAAAGATGTTCGAGCTGGCGGATGCCTTTGTCGCGCTGCCCGGCGGCGTCGGCACGCTGGAGGAGTTGGTCGAACAACTGACCTGGGCCCAGCTTGGGCGCCATAGAAAGCCGATCTTGATTGCCAACGTCAAAGGATTCTGGAATCCGCTGCGCGCGTTGTTCGAGCACATGAAGAAACTTGAATTCATCCGCAACGGGCTCGAGTTCAATCTGCTGGTCGCCGATACGGTCGAGGACATTCTGCCGAAGCTGGAAGCCGCCGCAGCCAGGTTGCCGGAAGACGAAAAGAAGCTGAAGGCGGCCGAGGTCGGCCAGCTTTAACCTAAGCTACGCTGGCGCGCCGGACTTCACCAGCTTATAGACCATCGAATCCATCAGCGCCTGAAAGGACGCATCGATGATATTCGATGAAACGCCGACGGTCGTCCAATGCTCGCCGGCTGAATCCTCGCTCTCGATCAGCACGCGCGTCACCGCTTCTGTGCCGCCGTTGAGGATGCGCACGCGATAATCGGTCAGCGTCAGGTCGTCGATATATTTCTGATATTTTCCGAGATCCTTGCGCAATGCGACGTCGAGCGCATTGACCGGCCCATTACCCTCGGCGGCCGAGATCATGCTTTCCTCGCCGACTTTGACCTTCACGACCGCCATCGTGACGGTCACGCGCTGGCCTTTGGCATTCGTGCGCTGCTCGACATTCACGTCGAATTGCGTCACGTCGAAATAGTTGGGCACCGTGCCGAGCGTGCGCCGCGCCAGAAGCTCGAAGGAGGCATCCGCCGCCTCGTAGGCATAGCCGATCGCCTCGCGCTCCTTCACGATCTCAAGCAGCCGCGAAACGCGCGAGTCATCCCTGTCGGCCTTGATGCCGATGCGCTCGAGCTCCGCCAGCACGTTCGACTTGCCGGCCTGATCGGAAACCAGCAATTGCCGCTTGTTGCCCACCTTTTCCGGCCCGACATGCTCGTAAGTCGCCGGATCCTTCATGATCGCGGATGCATGGATGCCGGCCTTGGTGACGAAGGCGCTTTCGCCGACATAGGGCGCATGGCGATCCGGCGCGCGATTAAGCAATTCGTCGAGCGCGTGCGAGACATGCGCGAGATTTTTCATCTTCGCATCGGAAATGCCGATCTCGAAGCGTTTGCCGAACTCCGGCTTGAGCTTGAGCGTCGGAATGATCGAGACGAGATTGGCGTTGCCGCAGCGCTCGCCTAATCCGTTGAGCGTGCCCTGGATTTGCCGCGCGCCGGCGCGCACGGCGGCAAGCGAATTCGCCACCGCCTGCTCGGTATCGTTATGCGCGTGGATGGCGACGTGATCGCCAGGGATGCTTTTGCAAACTTCGGCGACGATTTTCTCAACTTCATGCGGCAGCGTGCCGCCGTTGGTGTCGCACAGCACGACCCAGCGCGTACCCTCCTCGTAGGCGGCCCTGGCGCAGGCCAGCGCGTAAGCCGGATTGGCCTTGTAGCCGTCGAAGAAATGCTCGCAGTCGAGCAGTACCTCCCTGCCCTTCGCCTTGGCAGCGCGCACGCTTTCGCGGATCGACG
>DASUKT010000221.1:0-5545 GCA_036278575.1 Pseudolabrys sp.
TTCCTCGTCGAGCTTGACCGAGGCGAGCGCCGTCTCCGCCTTGGTGTGGGCCAGCCGGTTGGCATAGGCGCGCGGCAGTTCGCCGCGCTTCGGCGTCTCGTCGATATCCGCCGGCTTGAGCGCATCGGGCTCGATCCCCGCCTGGTTGAGCAGCGCGAGCCGCCTCGGCGAACCGGAAGCGAGGACAAATTTAGGACGGCCGATCAGGTCCATGGGCGTGCGAGGGGCGTGGCGGAGGCGGAAAAAGCAAACAGGCGTGGAACTTATCAGTTAGTAGCGGAAGCTGGGCCTTTTCTCAACAGAGCCGCAATCGGCTTGATATCCAGGCCGGCGCGAAACAGGCGTGCCTGCGGTTTCCGTAAAATTCCCTAAAAACTCATTTCAACTCGATCAAATGGGGCAAGATTGGCTTGTTGATTCGCCTTTATTTCTTGTCTGGCGTGCTCCACTCGGCATCCATCATCCCTACCGCCGCAAAGCACAATGCAGGGTCCGTCTTCGTCCATATCGCGCACCAGAACCGTCGGGCGTCTGTTCGCCAGTCTGCCGGCGTTTTTGTTTGAGTTCCTGATCGTCGTCCAGCTCCTGTGTGCGGTGAGCTTCTGGTATCGGCGATACGACTTTCTCGCCGCCGGGCTCATCGCCACGCTGGCACTCGCCTTCGCGCTCGTCATTCGGGAGATCCACCGCTCCGCGGCAGCGCGAGACCGGCAATTCGAGTCCGCCCATGAGCTCGCTCTCTTACGCGGCATTTTCGAGACGTCGCTTGATCTGATTCTTGTGACCGACCGGCGCGGTAAGTTCGTGCGAGTCAGCCCAAGCGTCGAAACGATTCTGGGGTATCGGCCTGAAGAGATGGTTGGCCATATCGGCGTCGATTTCATTCACCCCGACGACCTCGAATCGACCCGCAATGAGATGCGGCTCGCTCGCCGCGGACGCGAGACGCGCAACTTCGATTCCCGTTACGTCCATAAGGAAGGCCGTGTGGTCACGTTGACGTGGACAGGCGTGTGGTCGGACACAGAGCAACTGCACTTTTTTATCGGCCGCGACATGACCGAGCAGAAACGGCTCGTCGCGGCCGAACGCGCCGCGAAAGAAATGCTTACAGCCGTTATCGATGCGTCACCCGTGGCGATCCTGTGCCTTGCAGCCGATCGAACCGTGACCGTCTGGAGCCGCGCCGCCGAAAAGATTTTCGGCTACAAGGCCGAAGAGGTCCTCGGCCGCCCTTATGCACTGGTGCCGGCAGGCGCAGAGCCGGAAGCCGAATACGACAGTCTCTTCGCACGCGCGATGGCTGGAGAAACACTGCGCGACATCAAGGTGCAGCGGCGGCGCAAGGACGGCAAAGTCATCGATATCAGCTTCGACGCGGCCGCAATGCGCGGGCCCGATGGCGTGAACGCCATCGCTTATGCGCTGACGGACATCACCGAAAGCAATCAGCTTGAGCAGCAACTGCGGCACTCGCAGAAAATGGATGCAATCGGTCAGTTGACCGGCGGCGTCGCGCACGACTTCAACAACATGCTGACCGTCATCACCGGCACAATCGACATCCTCGCCGAAGGCGTCGCCGACCGGCCGGAGCTTGCCGCAATTGCCAAGCTGATCAGCGAAGCCGCCGATCGCGGCGCGCAGTTGACGGCGCGCTTGCTGGCGTTTGCGCGCAAGCAGCCGCTGCAGCCGCGCAAGACCGACGTCAATGAAGTCGCGCACGAAGCGGCCAATCTGCTGCGCCCAACCTTGGGTGAGCAAATCGAAGTCGAATGGAAACTTAATTCAGATGCATGGCCGGCGTTGGTCGATCCGGGCCAGTTGGTCACCGCCATCCTCAATCTCGCGGTCAACGCGCGCGACGCCATGCAAGATGGCGGCAGGCTGACGTTCGAAACGGCCAATGTTTTCCTTGATGAGGAATACGCCGGCCAGCACAGCGAAGTGAAGGCCGGCCCTTACGTCATGTTGGCCGTGAGCGACACCGGTCCCGGCATTCCCGTCGCGCTACGCGAAAAAATATTTGAGCCGTTTTTCACCACCAAGGAGGTCGGCAAGGGTACCGGTCTCGGCCTCGCGATGATCTACGGGTTTGTCAAACAGTCAGGCGGACACATAAAGCTCTACACCGAGGAAGGACAGGGCACGACGTTCAAGATCTATCTGCCCCGCGCCGATAAAGAGGCGAGAACCACAGTCGAGGCCGAGCCGACATCGCTCGACGGGGGCAGCGAGACAATCCTGGTGGTGGAAGACGATCCGACCGTGCGTATTTCTGTTACCACGCAGCTCCATAGCCTTGGATACGCCACCATCACCGCGGCCAACGCTCAGGAGGCGCTCGCAAGGATCGACGCCGGCGAGCAGTTCGACCTGTTGTTCACGGACCTCGTCATGCCCGGCCCTATGAACGGTCGGCAATTGGCAGAGGAAGCGGCAAAACGTCGGCCGCTCCTTAAGGTTCTGTTTACTTCAGGTTACACCCAGGACGCGGCAATTCATCATGGAAGGCTTGCACGCGGCGTTTTGCTTCTGGCCAAGCCATACCGCAAGTCCGACCTGGCGCGGCTCATTCGGCAGGCAATCGGTGGACAATATGGCAATGCGGCGGCAGCACGCGACACTTTGGCCTGATTGCCTACAACTGTGAGTAAGCAACCGTTCACGAATGCCTGCCAAAAGGATAGTTCGTCGCCGTTTATGTGATTGAGTGGAGTGCGCACGATGCAACGCATTCTCGTCATCGACGATCAATCGTACGTGCGCGCCACCGTTGTTACCGCTCTTCGCGCAAATGGATTTGAAGCCGTCGCCGTCGAGAGTGGCCCCGCTGGCCTCGGCGCCATTACGGAATCGAAATTCGATCTGGCGATCGTTGACGTCTATATGCCGGGAATGGACGGCATCAAGGTCATAAAGGAATTGCGGTCGCAACACAGCGAACTGCCGATCGTCGCGATGTCCGGTGTTCAAATCGGCGTTTCCGAGCACACCGCGCTCGATCACCTGTCAAAGGTGCCCGGCTTGTCCGAAGTCGTCTGTTTGAGGAAGCCTTTCCGGCCTCACGAGCTTCTTGAGGCCGTTCAAAGCGCCTTGCGGTTGGCGGCATAACGAATCGGGAAAGAAACATGCCCAGCGTCCTCATCATCGATGACGACAAATTGGTGCGCGAAACGGCGCGAATCCTGCTCAGCAGCAAAGGATACGAAGTCGTACTGGCGGAAAACGGAAAGGCCGGAATCGAGATCGCGCGGTCGCGATCGTTCGATGCCGCAATTGTGGATCTCTTTATGCCGGACATGGACGGGCTTCAGGTCATCGGAGCGATTCACCAGTCGAAGCCGCAGTTGCCGATGATCGCCGCCTCCGGTTTCATGTTCGGCAACGGCGACGCCGTGCCGGAAATGCCGGATTTCAACAGCATGGCGCTCGAGGCCGGCGCCATATCCACCCTTTACAAACCGTTCCGGCCTGACGCTCTTCTGAACGAGGTCGCGAGGGCGATCGGCGCGGCCGCTGCGTAGCCATAGCTATTCGTTGCCAGTCGAGTATTTCCCGAATCTTTCCTGTATTTGCGCCACAAGCTGATCGCGCAATTCACGATAGGCGTTGAGCCGCTGCTCCCTGTTTCCTTCGATCCCGGTTGGGTCGACCGTCGGCCAATATTCGACCTTTGCGGGCTGCGTTCGCGTCAATTCCAATGCACGATGGTGCGCGGGCGGCGACAGCGTCACAATCAGATCGAAATTCAATTCGCCGAGATCGATAAGCTCGTCGAACGAGACCGGCTTGTGACGCGAGATGTCGATGCCGATCTCGTTCATTGCGGCAACCGCAAAAGGATCAAGTTCACCTTTTTGCACGCCGGCGGAGCCCGAAGGAATGACTTTGCCGATCATCTGCTGGAACAAACCCGCCGCCATCGGCGATCGCACCGCATTAAGGCCGCATGCGAACAGCACCGCGCTGGGACGCGACGAGCGCTCCGGGCCAGCCATCGGCCTCAGCCTCTCCAATGCAGCACGCAAATGAGAGTAAACAGACGGCGTGCCGTATCGATATCGATCGTCACCTTGCCTTTAAGACGCTCCATTAGAATCGTAGAGCCGTCGTTGTGAATGCTGCGCCGGCCCATATCGAGCGCCTCGATCTTGTCAGGCGTCGCGGTGCGGATCGCCTGATAGTAGCTGTCGCAGATGAGGTAATAATCTTTCACGATCCGGCGCAGCGGCGACAACGAAAAGAAGTGCTTTACGACGGGCGTACCGTCTTCGAGGCGGATATCGAAAAGAAGCCGGTTGCCGCTGATGCTGAGATGAAGCGCATACGGCCCTCCCGCATGGTTGACGGGAGAAAATGAATTCTGCTCGAGCAAATCGTAAATCGCGACCTCGCGCTCGTGCTCGACATCGGGATTTGAGCGGCCAATCGACCTCTCATCGAGCTTTACACTGACGAGGCGCCGTTTGCCCGGCTTGGGCGATGGTTTCGCCGGGTTCATTTTCTATTGAGGCGAATGCTTACCGAACGGGCGTGGGCGGCAAGGCCTTCAGCCTCCGCAAGAGCAATGGCCGCCGGGCCGAGCGCACGCAATTGCTCGGGACCGCACTTGAGAAGCGAAGTGCGCTTCATGAAGTCAAGAACGCCAAGCCCCGAGGAGAAGCGTGCCGAACGTGCGGTTGGCAGCACGTGATTGGAGCCTGCGACGTAGTCGCCGATGGCCTCCGGCGTATGCGCGCCGATGAAGATGGCGCCCGCGTTGCGAATGCGTGTAACAAGCGCCTCGGCGTCGGCTGCTGCAATTTCGAGATGCTCGGGAGCGAGCCGATCAACCAGCGTGACCGCCTCGTCGAGCTTCCCGACAATAACAACTGCGCCGAAGTCGCGCCACGATGCGCCAGCCACGTCGGCACGCGGCAGCGTCTTGAGTTGAGCTGCAACCGCCTTTTCGACCTCGTCCGCCAGACGCGGATCATCGGTGATCAGCATCGATTGTGCGCTGGCATCGTGCTCGGCTTGCGCCAGCAAATCGGCGGCAATCCAGTCGGCGTTGCCTGTTTTATCGGCGACGATCAGGACTTCCGATGGCCCGGCGATCATGTCGATGCCGACTTTGCCGAAAACCAGGCGCTTGGCCGCGGCCACATAGGCATTACCCGGGCCGACAATCTTGCTCACGGGCGCGATGGTTTCGGTTCCGTAAGCAAGTGCGGCAACCGCCTGCGCGCCGCCGACGCGATAAATCTCATCGACGCCCGCAAGATCCGCGGCGGCCAACACCAACGGATTAAGCCTGCCGTCCGGGCATGGCACGACCATCGCCAAGCGCTGCACGCCCGCGACCTTCGCCGGCACCGCATTCATCAGCACGGACGATGGATAGGCGGCGGTGCCACCTGGAACATAGAGGCCGACCGCGTCGATTGGCGTCCAGCGGCCACCCAACTCCACACCCAATGCATCGATGAAACGGTCATCGGACGGAAGCTGCCGCCGGTGGTACGCTTCGATACGATCGCGCGCAAACTTGAGCGCATCGATG
>DASUKT010000222.1:0-9321 GCA_036278575.1 Pseudolabrys sp.
GCCGTGTCGTCGGCATCGGAGGGCACCGTAATGGCCTGGCTCGCGACAAGCGCCACGCGGCCGAACGGCAGATTGATCGCGCTGCGATCCCAATTGTCGAGTTCGATTCGGCGCTGGCTGGCGATGGCCACGGCGTAGATCGGCCGGCCCGAGAGTTGCGCAAGCTTAACCACGCCCATTCCGGCGACGCGCGCCACCTTCGGCACGTCGGCAGTCAATGCGACGTTGTAGCCCTCACGCAGCGCCTTCAGCATTTCGGTAAAAGCCACGGCGCCACCCTTCCGGTGGAACTCGCCGCTGTGCGCACCGGACCCTCGGATGGTGCCAATCCCCAGGCGTTCCGCGGCGCGCGCATTGATTTCACCGTCGCGATGCCGCGAGATCAACACCTTGGCGCGATGGCTGGGGTCGTCCCGCTTGATGAATGGCATCAAAAAGTGCTGCCCGTGCCACATGGCGACGATCGCCGGGAACTGCACGGTCTCATAGATCGTGGTGGGCTCAAGTGTAGCCCGCGACGTATGCCAGACAAGCTGAAGATACCAGGCGGCCGCCGTTCCGATGGCGTTCTGAACTGGTGGTGAAGCGAGGATACGCTTGAGCGCCGCCATGGGGTGATGGAAGTCTAGCGGCCGGCTGCACCGGCGCTCTCCGGATCGAGCAAACGGTGCAAATGAACGATGAAGTAGCGCATTTGGGCGTTGTCAACGGTCTGCTGCGCCTTGGCTTTCCAGGCGACATAGGCTGCGGCGTAATTCGGATAGATACCGACGATATCGATCTTGTCGAGGTCTTTGAATTCGGAGCCATCGATCTCGGTCAATTCGCCACCGAAAACGAGGTGCAACAACTGTTTGCCGGTCGATCGTTCCGCCATCGGCGATCCTGCATTCCGTCCGTGAGGGTGAACAGTTCAATTATGCGATGTCGTGCTGCCGGTCCCGCGCAAGCTCAAGCAAAGCCGCATGACGGGCCCGGCCCGCAGCAATCAGCGATTCGTGCACAACCGACGGCCGATTGTAGCGCAAAGTCCGACCCGCGAAATCGGTCACTGTGCCGCCCGCTTCGTGCAGGATCAGATCGGCGGCCGCAAGATCCCAGTCGTGACTTCCGTGCGATGCGAAGGCGGCGTCCAGTTCGCCCTGTGCGACGCGCGCAAAACGCAAGGCCAATGAGAACACTTTCGGTTGCAGCCGGATGTGCGGGTTCATCGCCTCAAATTGTTTCAGATACCGCTGCGGTCCTGTGAGCGAAGCGTTATCGAGCATCGCTCCCTTTGTTGCCTGGATAGGGGCGCCATTCAGCGTGGCGCCTTCTTCCTTCACGGCAAGGAACATTTCGTCGGTGACCGGTGCATAAAGGGCGGCAATTGTGGGCCTGCCATCCTCCACCAAGGCGACGGCGACGGTCCAATCCGCACGGCCCATGATGTAGGCACGTGTGCCGTCGATCGGATCGACCACCCAGGTGCTCGCCATCGCGCGATCCGGCGGATGGTCTTCGGTTTCCTCGGACAGCCAGCCTGCCTGCGGAAGTAGTGCCGACAATCGCGCCTGCAAAAAATTATTCACGGCGATGTCGCCTTCGCTCACCGGCGACTTGTCGTCGCCTTTGGTCCAGCGCTTGAAGGGACCACGCGCCGTCATGCGCGCCAAATCTCCAGCCTCCCGGACGATCGCTTCCAGCCGTTGGCGGAGCGCGGCGCGGTTACTGGCCGGCAACGGTAAGGCCCTCCAGCCGGACAGTCGGTGCGTTCACGCCATAGCGGAACTTGAGATCGTTTGCCGGCGTGAGCGTCTCGAACATCTCGAGCAGATGCCCGGCAATAGTGACCTCGCTTACCGGATACGTGCACTTGCCATTCTCGATCCAGAATCCGGATGCGCCGCGGCTGTAGTCGCCGGTGACCATGTTGACGCCCATGCCAATCAGGTCAGAGACATAAAATCCATCGGCGATATCGGCGATCAATTCGTCGGGCGTTTGCCGTCCCGGTTCGAGATGCAGATTGGTCGGGCCGGGCGAAGGTGAGGACGAAACGCCACGCTGCGCA
This sequence comes from Pseudolabrys sp., assembly GCA_036278575.1. Taxonomy (GTDB): domain Bacteria; phylum Pseudomonadota; class Alphaproteobacteria; order Rhizobiales; family Xanthobacteraceae; genus Pseudolabrys. The sequence goes on from DASUKT010000222.1 coordinate 2,054, forward strand.
TGTCCGGTCGTTGTGAGGCCGAGCTCACGCGCGGTGGCGCTGTCGAGCAGCCACGAACGCAAGACGCCATTTTCGACAAGTGCGAGCCTGCGTCCGCCGACGCCCTCTCCATCGAAAGGCCGCGAGCGTTGTCCGCGCCGGCGCAGCGGATCGTCAATGATGCTGATACTGTCGGAAAACAGCTTCTCGCCCATCTTGCCCATGAGGAAGCTTGTCTTACGTGCGATGGCGGCGCCATTGGCGGCGCTTGCAAGGTGTGAGACCAGCGAACCGGCAACACGCGGATCGAATACCACCGGCACCTTTCGCGTCGACACCTTGCGCGGATTGAGCCTTTCGACGGCTCGCTCGCCGGCCGTGCGGCCGATTTTCTCGGGGCTTTCGAGATCGGCAAGATGAAGCGCGGATGAGAAATCGTAATCGCGTTCCATGCCGGTGCCGTCGCCGGCGATGGCGGTCATCGATAGTCCATGCCTCGATGCAAGATAGGCGCCGTGGAAGCCATGACTGGTGACCAGCACCATCCCGCCGATGCCGGCTGACGCCGAGGCGCCGCCAGATTTGGTGACACCGCCGACCGCAAGCCCCGCTTGTTCGGCCGCCTGCGCCATCGCCTCCAACTGAGCGACGGTCGGCATGTCCGGGTCGATCAAGTCGAGCTCGGGCAATTCATGCGTTAATTGCCCGGAGTCGGCGAGCCCCGCGAACTTATCCTCGGGCGCAGCCCGCGCCATGGCGACGGCGCGTTCGGCCAATCCGGCCGTTCCTTCCGCGGATATGTCGTTGGTCGAAACCACCGCCTGGCGGCGGCCGACCAACACGCGCAGGCCGAGATCGTCGCCTTCGGAGCGTTCCGATTCCTCAACCGCCCCATCGCGCACTTCAATCGAAAGCGACATGCCGCGGACCGCCACGGCGTCGGCCGCATCGGCTCCGGCCTTGCGGGCCGCAGCAACCAGCCGCTCGGCGCGATCGCTGAGGGCCGATTGGTCAAATAAGGATGAGGAAGGCGCGCGCATGATTGAATGCCCTTCAAATGGCGCGTTTGCGGGGAATGTGCAACCGCGGATCGGACAATTTGCGGGGAGCCGGAAATATCCCGTCAATCATGGATTTCAAGCTTGCGTCAATCATGCGGCGCAAAGCCGGTCGCGGCACAAACGATTAACCCAAAACCTTAAGTGGATTCCGGCGGATTTCTGCGAGGCTCTCGATCAGCGACCGGGCGGGCATAAGCCCGGAGCGGGAGAGTTTCGAGGCGTCAAATGCGAAGTGGCGGAATGCCCGCCGGGTCGAGCCGCGCGCTGCGGCTCGACCCTTTTGCCTTGCCGGTGCAATTTGCGGCAAGCGACGCGGCAGCGGACGAACGCATTCGTCATGTCGAGCTGCACCGCGAGCGCATCGTTGTGCGACGCGCCGTGCGCGGCATGGCGATGGCGCTCAACATGCCGATTTCAGCGTTTGCAGGGGTCGCGCTCCGTATGATCCCGCGCGAAGGCGATAATGACGCGGCCATTGCCGTCATCCTCGAGCACAGAGATCCTTCGCTCGCCGTCCCGTTGCACGTTGCCACCGAAACCGACGAGGTAATGGCGCAGTGGCGTGCATGGGGAAATGTTCTTGGCTTGCCGCTGCTGGTGACGGCGGCTGACGGCGAGTTGTGTGAGCCGTTTGCGCGGCTCGGACATATTCGCATCGGCCGCCTGCGTCCGCGGCGCCGCCGGCGGACAGTGCTTAAAGTCCGCCGTCCCTCCATATTGATGCGGCGGCTTCCCGGAAAGCTTACCGCCGCAATACAGGTTCACCGCGGCGAGCGCGAGATCATCGCGCGCAACTGAGCTTCCCAATCGTTTCAATGCTGTTTGCAAATAAAAGCCGCGCCTGAAACGGGCGCGGCTTTTCCGTTCTTTCAGCAGTGTTATTTGTGCCAGCCTTTCATCGGCAGCTCGATCTTGGCCACCGCGCGATCCTCGGGCCAGACCGAGACGTATTCCTTGCCGCGAAGCTGGATGAGATACGTCGACGACAAGATGTTCTGCCCAGTGTTGTCGAACTTCACTCCGTCGTATCCGATCATCAGCTGATCCTTCTTCAGATCGGTTGCCTTCAGCGCCGCCTGGATTTTACCGGGGTCGGTCGAGCCGGCGCTGTTGATGGCGTAAGCCAGCACAAAGAAAGCCTGCATCCAGCGCGCGCTGGTGTCGTCGAGATCGCGATGGGTCTTCGCCTTGAACATCTCGTTGACGATGTAGCTGTTGGTGCCCGGCTTTCCCGGCGCAAACGCGCTGCGGTTGATGACGCCCTGCGCCAGCGCGCCGGCATTCGGGATGAATGCAGGATCGGAGAAGCCGGAATCATCGCCGATGATAATCGGAGGCAGGTAGTCGAGATTTTTCATCGTCTTCATGTAGAGGATGGCGTCGGCCGTGTAGCTGACGAAGATCACCGCATCGGGCTTGGCGGTCTTGAGCTGCAATACCTGCGCAGTCACGTCCGAGCTGTTCGCATTGTACGGAATGCGCGCGGCGACCTTGATGTTCGCCTTTTTTGCCGCATCGACGATACTGGCAGCCACCGAGGTACCGTAATCGGTGTTTTCGTTCACGACCGCGATGCTGTCGATCTTGTGGCCCGCCTTCTTCATGTCGTTGAGAAATTTCGTATAGGCCTTGGCGAAGTCTGGCGCGATCGGTGTTACCCGAAACGTCCATTTGAAACCGCGGCCGGTGATGTTCGCCGCGACCGAATCCGCGACAACGAACGGAATTCCTTGCCGTTCGGCGACGGCGGTTGCCACCAGTGATACCGAGGACTGATAGGAGCCGAGCATCGCAGCGACATGGTCCTGCGTGATAAGCCGCAGCGTCTGTTGCTGGCCGACTTGCGGATTGCCCTGGTGATCGGCCTCGTCGAGCACGATTTTGGCGCCGCCGAGATTGGGCAACCCGGCTGTCGCGCCGAGCGGAAGATTTTTAAGCTCCGGATGCTTGCCGTTGACGATCTCGGCGCCGAGATCGACGGCCGCCTTGGCCGATTGGCCGGCGCCCGCAGCGTTGCCGGTGAGCGGATAGATGACACCGATCTTCACGTCCGCGGCGTCAGCGGGCGCGATCATGGCGGACGCCAGCAGCGCGGCAGCCGCGAGGCCGAGAATTCTTTTCATGCGACCCTCCCTGGTCTGGGGCATTTTGAATTAGCCCCTCCGCCCGGGATGTTACGCTCTACCGCGCGCGGTTGTCAGCGGGCGTGGGCGACTTGCGGAGTATCCGCAGGAGGGTCGTGTAGAATGATCGCTAGCCGGCCTTGCCATAACCGCCCGCTGTCGGCGTCTGGATGATCACAGCCTCGCCGGCATCGATGGTGGTCTCGTCGCAGCCCTGCAGACGCTCCATGTGCCCGCCCTTGCGGCGTACCCAGTTCTCGCCGACCTGGCCTGCTTCGCCGCCTTCAAGGCCGAACGGCGGCACGCGGCGGTGGCCGGTGAGTAATGTGCACTCCATCTTCTCGAGGAAACGGATAGTCCGGCGAATGCCGTCACCCGCGTGCCACTTACCCTTGCCGCCCGAACTTTTGCGGATGTGAAAGTCCTCGAGGACGACCGGATACCGAAATTCCAGAATTTCCGGATCGGTGAGCCGCGTGTTGGTCATGTGCGTGTGCACGGCATCGGTGCCGTTAAAGCCGGGCCCGGCGGGCGAGCCGGAGCAGATCGTCTCGTAATATTGATATTTCGCGTTGCCGAAATTGAGATTGTTCATGGTGCCTTGCGCCGCGGCCATGGCGCCGAGCGCGCCGAACAGGCAATTCGTCACGGCTTGCGAGGTCTCGACGTTCCCAGCGACCACCGCCGCTGGATATTCGGGCGACAACAGGGATTTTTTTGGCAAAACGATTTTAATAGGCCGCAGGCAACCGGCATTCATTGGAATGTCATCGTCCACCATCACGCGGAAAACATAAAGCACGGCCGCGCGCGCCACCGGCTCCGGCGCGTTGAAGTTGGTCGGCTGTTGCGGTGACGTGCCCGTAAAGTCGAGTGTCGCCTCGCGCTTCTTCTTGTCGACCGTGATCTTCACCTTGATTAGGGTGCCCTGATCCATCTCGTAGGAGAATTCCGAATCGTGCAGCCGGTCGATGACGCGCCGCACGCTTTCGGCGGCGTTGTCCTGCACGTGCTGCATGTAGGCCTGCACGACCGGCAGCGTGAACTGCTTGAGCATTTTGCGCAGCTCCTGCGCGCCTTTCTCATTGGCGGCGATCTGCGCCTTTATGTCGTTGATGTTCTGCACCGGATTGCGCGCCGGATAGCGCGCGCCGGTCAGCGCCGCCATCAGCGCCTGCTCACGGAAGCGGCCGCGATCGACCAGCTTGAAATTGTCGAACAGCACACCTTCCTGCTCGATCGTCGTCGCATTGGGTGACATCGAGCCGGGTGAGATGCCACCGACATCCGCATGGTGGCCGCGCGAGGCGACCCAGAACAGGATTCGCGGGCCTTTCTCCGTCATCCTGACGTGTTCGCGCGCAGCGCGGGCCTCGAAGGATGCACGGCCCCGGCCGTCGCCCTTCGAGGCTCGCTTCGCTCGCTCCTCAGGGTGACGGGACTGGCTTTCGAACACCGGCGTGCAGATGGTGATATCGGGCAGGTGCGTGCCGCCGTTGTAGGGCGCGTTGATGCAATAGACGTCGCCGGCTGAGATCTTGCCCTTGTTGTCGCGAATGACGGTCTCGACCGAGCGGTCCATCGAGCCGAGGTGCACGGGCACGTGCGGCGCGTTCGCGACCAGCGTGCCGTCGGCAGAAAACACAGCGCAGGAAAAATCGAGACGCTCCTTGATGTTGACCGAATAGGCGGTGTTCTGGAGTGCGAGTCCCATCTGCTCGGCAATCGACATGAACAGATTGTTGAACACCTCGAGCATCACCGGATCGGCTTTTGTGCCGATCGCGTGGCGACGTTTGGCGGCCACGGTCCGCGTGAGCACGAGATGATCTTTCGTGGTGATTTCCGCCTGCCAGCCGGGTTCGACTACGACGGTCTGGTGCGGCTCGATGATGATGGCCGCGCCTCTCACGCGTGCGCCGGGTTTGAGTTGCGCGCGGGTATAGACGTTGGCCTTGTGCCATTTGCCGTCGGAAAAAAATCTGGTGCGGCGGGCAGGCGCGGGGAGGCGGCTGCGGCCTTTGCGCAGCGTCTTCTCGCGGAATTTCGCGCCGCCGCCCACCGCTTCGACAGAAACCGCCTCGACCACCATCTGCTTCGAGCGGTCGATGAAGCCGAAACGTGCCTTGTGCGCTTTTTCGAACACCCGCTGCATTTGTTGAAGTGACATGAGCTTCAACTTTGCCGCAGCGTGCTCCCTCCCCCTCAAGGGGGGAGGTGAAGAAAGGCTGACGGTGGAAGTGCCGGCATTGATGACCAAAGGCGTATCGGTCCCCGCGTAGCGGATGTGCGCGCGCACGATCACCTTGATTTTCGCGGCGGGCACACCTTGGCGTGCGACCTCGGTCTTGGCTTCGCTACCGAGCCGTGCGCCCACGCGTTTGATCTCGGCTAGCGCCTTGCCGCCGAACGGCAATTCGATCGCCTGCTGTCGCGTGGCGCGGATGTCGGCGAGCCCCATGCCGTAAGCAGAGAGCAATGACGAGAATGGGTGAATGAGTACTTTCGTCATCCCAAGTGCGTCGGCGACCAAGCACGCGTGCTGGCCACCGGCGCCGCCGAAGCAGTTGAGCGCGTAGCGGGTCACGTCATAGCCGCGCTGCACGGAAATCTTCTTGATCGCGTTCGCCATGTTCTCGACCGCGATCTTGATGAAGCCGTCGGCGATTTCTTCCGGCGTGCGGCCTCCGCCGACCTCGCGTGTCAGTTTTGTGAATGCCTCGCGCACGGCGTCGGCGTCGAGCGGCTGGTTGCGCTCGGGGCCGAATATTTTCGGGAAGAATTCCGGCAACAGCTTGCCGCTCATCACGTTGGCGTCGGTTACCGCCAGCGGACCGCCGCGGCGATAACATTTCGGGCCGGGATTGGCGCCGGCCGAGTCCGGCCCGACGCGAAACCGCGCGCCGTCGAAATGCAGGATCGAGCCGCCGCCGGCGGCGACCGTGTGGATGAGCATCATCGGCGCGCGCATGCGCACGCCGGCAACTTCGGTTTCGTAGGCGCGTTCGTACTCGCCGTCGAAATGCGAAATGTCGGTCGAAGTGCCGCCCATGTCGAAGCCAATCAGGCGGTCGAAGCCGGCCTCGCGTCCGGTCTGCGCCATGCCCACGACGCCGCCGGCGGGGCCGGAAAGAATCGCATCCTTGCCTTGGAAGAGATCGGCCGCGGTAAGACCGCCCGACGACATCATGAACATGAGGCGGATGTCTTCTTTACCTCCCCCTTGCTTATTCTTTTCCCTCCCCCGCTTGCGGGGGAGGGTTAGGGTGGGGGCAGACTGTTGCGTAGCGCTCACCGTAGAGCCCCCACCCGGCTCGCTTCGCTCGCCGACCTCCCCCGCAAGCGGGGGAGGTGAAGAAAAAATTGGGAGAGAGGGTAAAGTGCGGCCTACATCCATCTCGCTCGCCACCCGTGCCACATACCGCCGCAAAATCGGCGAGAGATAGGCATCGACCACCGTGGTGTCGCCGCGCGACACGAGCTTGATCAGCGGCGAGGCTTCGTGGCTGACCGACACCTGCGCGAAGCCCATTTCGCGCGCGAGTGCAGCGACGCGCTTTTCATGCTCGGGGTGATGGTAGGCGTGCATGAAGACGATCGCGACCGCGGCAATCCCGTCCGCCTTGGCGGCTTCAAGATCGCGGCGCACGCCGGCGGGATCGACTTCGCGCTCGACTGTACCATCGGCGCGCACGCGCTCGTCGACTTCGACGACGCGTTCGTAGAGCATGTCGGGTTTGATAATCTGCCGCGCGAAGATTTTCGGCCGCGCCTGATACCCGATCTTGAGTGCGTCGCGGAAACCCTTCGTGATGAGAAGTAACGTGCGCTCGCCCTTGCGCTCGAGCAGCGCATTGGTGGCAACGGTCGTGCCCATCTTCACGGCGCCGACGCGGCCACGCGGGATCGGCTCGCCGGATTTCAGCCTGAGCAGATCGCGGATGCCTTGCACGGCGGCATCGCTATAGGCTTCGGGATTTTCCGACAGCAGCTTGTGCGCGACGAGCTTGCCATCGGGGCTGCGTCCGACCACGTCGGTGAACGTGCCACCGCGATCGATCCAGAATTCCCAGCACTGCGAAGCGGATTTTGTTGGCATGAGGTG
>DASUKT010000223.1:0-7161 GCA_036278575.1 Pseudolabrys sp.
GCGCGGCTCAAAGCGGGCGCGCTGTGGCAGACGACCATCGGCAAGGACCTCGAAGGGCTGACGCTCGGCATCGTCGGCTTCGGCAAGCTCGGCCAGCGCGTCACGCGCATCGCCAATGCCTTCGGCATGAAGGTCATCGCCTGGAGCCAGAACCTCACGCCCGAAAAGGCCAGGGAAGGCGGCGCGGAATACGCCAGCAAGGAAGACCTGTTCCACAATTCGGATTTCGTCAGCATCCATTACATCCTCGGCGATCGCTCGCGCGGCCTGGTGACGGCGGAGGACATCGCGCGCATGAAGCCGTCTGCCTACCTCATCAATACGGCGCGCGCGCCGATCGTCGATCAGGCGGCGCTGCTGAAAGCGTTGCAGGAAAAAAAGATCGCCGGCGCCGGCCTTGACGTGTTCGAAGTCGAGCCGCTGCCGCTCGATCATCCCTATCGCAAGCTGGACAACGTCGTGCTCACGCCGCATCTCGGTTACGTCAGCGAGCAGAATTACCGGAAGTATTTCCCCGACATCGTCGAGGACATCCGCGCCTGGCTCGACGGCAAGCCGGTGCGGACGATTCAGGCGAAGTAGGGAGCGATGTCATGCCCCGTGAAAGCGGGGCATCCAGTAAACACAAATGTGCAAGTCAACCTCTGGCCGCCGCAATTACTGGATCATCCGCTTTCGCGGATGATGACAGAATTCAATACGCCAGCCCCAGCAGTTTCTCCGCGTTGTAGCACGCGATGTCCGCGCGCAGCTCTTCGTCGAGCGGCACGCTATCCATGAACGCCGCGGCCTCTTCCGTCGACTCGAACGGATAATCCGCCGCGAACATCACACGCTCGGGGCCGAGCGCGGTGATCGCGCAATAGAGCGGATCGACTGAGTACATCCCCGAGATCGTCACCGAGATATTTTCCCTGATGTATTGCGACGGCGGCTTGGCCAGCTTCACCCCGTAAAGCTTCGCGCGGCTGTCGAGGCGCCAGAGCAAATAAGGCAGCGTCTCGCCCATGTGCCCGAGGACGAGCTTTGCTTTGGGAAAGCGGTCAAAGACGCCCCCGAAAATGACACGTAGCGCGTGCGAGCCGGTTTCGAAGCCCCATTCCCACGTCGCGCGCCGCAACGCGCGATGGCCATCGAGCACGGGCGCCGGGACGACCGGGTCGGCCGGGTGCAAATAAACAAGCGTGCCGAGCGCCTCGACCCGCTCCCAGAAGGGATCGAGCGCGCGGTCGTCGAGATATTGGCCGTTGGTGTGGCCGTTGATCATCGCACCGTGAAATTTCAGATCGCGAACGCAACGCTCGAGCTCGTCGGCGGCCGCGCCGGGGGCCTGCAAGGCAATATGCGCAAAGCCGGAATAGCGGTCGGGCTGCTGCTGGATTTCGAGCGCGAGAAAATCGTTCGCCGCTTGTGCTTTGCGGACGGCAGCCGCGGTGTCACGTTCGATCTGCACGCCGGGACCGGAGATCGACAAGACGGCGCGCTCGATGCCCGCGTTGTTCATGGCTTCGAGCCGCCGGTCGCCGAAATCCATGAGCTGCTGCAGCAGTTGATCGGCTTTGGCCTGCGGCACGCCGGTGACGGTCGGCAGCCAATCTTCGACGAGGCCAGGGCTGAGGAAATGCTCCTCCAGCGCGATCTTGCTCACCATGCGCGTTCATCCCCCCGGCGGACGTGCAAGCGAAATTTTCCTGTTTTCGCTGTACCGCATATTGGGCAAACGTGTACCATTATTGCAAATTGAAATCTGCATTCGAGCCGCTTTGCCAACCGTCATTGTAATGAGTCAACATCCGGCATCCGCGCCGTCGCTCTGTCGCAGCGCCATCCCCCTTGAATCCGATATCAGCGTTCGCCGCGCCGGCAGGGCGATCGGGTATCGGACTCACGACCTGTCTTTTGTACGGCACGCGAAACGACTTTGGCACAACCCTGAACGCAGCCCCGAGGGGGCCTAAAAAACGGAGGAATGCGGTGGCGAAACGAATTCGCGGCGTGATGTTTGAGGAGAATTTGAAGAATAGCATGGGGCTGGAGTTTTACAACCTCTCCCATCGCTTCGGCTACCAGTCGCCGAACTGGCCCTACTTCGAAGACGTCAAGATCGAGCGCATCCACTACATGGCGAAATCGGGCGTGCTGTCGCAGCGCATCACCACGTCGATGCACAACACCACGCACATCGACGCGCCGGCGCATGTCGTGCAGGGCACGCCGTTCATCGACGAGGTGCCCCTGCCGCACTTCTTCGGCTCCGGCATCGTGGTGTCGATCCCGAAGGAGAAATGGGAGCCGATCACCGGCGACGATCTCGAAAAAGCCTGCGGCAAGATCGTTCGGCCGCGCGACGTGGTCATCATCAACACCGGCTGGCACAAGTTCTACGAGGACAGCGAGGACTATTTCTGCCGTGCCCCGGGTTTCGTGCCCTCGGCGGGCGAATGGTTCGTCGAAAAGAAGGTGAAAGTCGTCGGCCACGACACACAGGCCAACGATCATCCGCTGGCGACCGCCATCGGCCCGCAGCGCAATGGACCGCTGCATCCGCATCTCGAGGAGGAGTACCGCGAGTGGTCGGGCGGGCGCGACTGGAAGGACGATTTTCCGGAATGGGAGCCCGTGCACCGCATCCTGTTCAAGAACGGCATCATGGGCATTGAGAACGTCGGCGGCGACATCGACAAGGTGACCGGCCGACGCTGCACCTTTGCCTATTTCCCATGGAACTGGGAACGAGGCGACGGCTGCATCGTGCGCCTGGTCGCCATCATCGACCCCAAGCAGAAATTCCGCATCGAAAAGGGGAGCAAGTTCTAGCGCATGATCCCGAAAAGTGGGTACCGTTTTCGGACAAGATCATGCGCAAAAGAATGTCAGGAACGTAACCAATTCAACACAACGGAAGAGACTCTCATGCACGTCAAACGCTTTTCTGACGCCAAGCCTTACGAGGCGCCCAATCATCGCGGCTACTCATCGCTGCGCCTGTTCGGCGCGGAAGCCGGCGGCACGAGGAATCTCGTGTTCGGCTATTCACATTTTCTTCCGGGTGGCGGCGCCGGACCGGACGCTTCGCCGCCGGAGAAAGTTTATTTTGTGTTGCGCGGCGAGTTGACCGTCATCGTCAATGGCAAGGAGACGGTGCTGAAGGCCAACGACAGTTGCGTCATCGAGCCGAACGAGACGCGCGAGATCATCAACCGCGGCAATGAAATCTGCTCGATCGTGGTCGCGGTGGCGGTGCCGGCGACGAAATGACGATGCGACGCGGCATCCATCAACTTGTCATTCCGGGGCGCGGCCGAATAAGCGCGTTTACGCGCGTCTTGGACGCTATGGCCGCGAGCCCGGAATCCATACTCACAGACCGGGCTTATGGATTCCGGGCTCGCGAGCGTCGCTCGCGCCCCCCGGAATGACAGCCTTGAGGATTCACCCATGTCCGAAGAGTTCCTGAAAAATCCATTCTCGCTGTTCGACATCAAGGGAAGGAGCGCCGTCGTCGCCGGCGCATCGGGCGCGTTTGGCGCGCTGGCGGCAAAGACGCTCGCAGGCGCGGGCGCCAACGTGGTGCTCGCCGCGAGCAATGCTGACGCACTCAAGAAGGTTGCGGCCGAATGCGCGAAGCTCGGCGGCGGCCAGACTGAAGTCGTCGTGCTGCGGCCGAGCTCGGAAGGAAACTGCGACAAGATCGTCAAAGCTGCGGTCGACAAGTTCGGCGGTGTCGACATCCTCGTGGTTGCGTCCGGCATCAACAAGGTCTCGAAGATCGCCGACCAGAAGCTCGACGATTATCTCGATGTGATGGACGCGAACGTCACGCAATCCTGGCTGATGGCGCGCGCCGCCGGCCGGCAAATGCTGAAGCAGGGCCGCGGCGGCAAGGTGATCCTCACGTCTTCCGCACGCGGGTTGCTCGGCCATCCAGCGGGCTACACCGCCTACTGCGCGTCGAAGTCCGCGATCGACGGGATCACAAAGGCGCTGGGCTGCGAATGGGGCGAAGCCGGCATCACCGTGAATGCCATTGGCCCGACCGTGTTTCGTTCGCCGCTCACCGCGTGGATGTATGAAGACACCGAACGGGCGCAGACCGTACGCAAGGGTTTTCTCGCGCGCGTGCCGAAAGGACGCTTGGGCGAGCCGGAAGATTTGGCGGGACCGCTGTTGTTTCTCGCCTCCAGGGCGTCGGACTTCTACACCGGCCACGTGCTTTATGCGGACGGCGGCTATACGGCGGGATGACTGAGCTGGCGCGATGAAGCGTGACCCCCTCCACATTCCTCCCCCTTTCAGGGGGAGGATGACGGTGCTGCGATTCCTCCCTCCCCCTGCAAGGGGGAGGGTTGGGGAGGGGATCCATTGACCAAATCGAAAATCGCCGTTGTCGGCGCCGGACTGATGGGCCATGGCATCGCGCAGAATTTTGCGCTCGGCGGGCACTACGTAACGATCACCGATCAGTCGAAGGCGAGCCTCGACAGCGCCAAGGCGCGCATCCTCGCCAACCTGAAATATCTCGGCGATGACGAGCGCGCAGTCGAACGCGTGACGCCGGTTGCCGATCTGGCGAACGCCGTGAAAGACGCCGACTATGTCGTCGAGGCAGTGCTGGAAGATTTGCCGCTCAAGCAAAAGATTTTTGCGGAGATCGAGAAGCACGTGCGGCCGGAGACGATCCTCGCCAGCAATACGTCCGTTATTCCGATCACCGATATTATGCGCGGTTTGACACGCCGCGAGCGCGCGTTGGGCACCCATTGGTGGAATCCGCCCTACATGATTCCGCTGGTGGAAGTGATCCAGACCGAATGGACCTCGCCGCAGGCTGTCGAATGGACGATGGCGCTGCATCGCGGCATCGGCAAGAAGCCGGCACATGTGAAAAGGGACGTGCCAGGATTCATCGGCAACCGTTTGCAGCACGCGCTCTGGCGCGAGGCCGTCAATCTCGTCGAGCAAGGCATCTGCGACGCAAAGACCGTCGATGACGTGGTGAAAGCGTCGTTCGGGCGGCGCTCCGCCGTGCTCGGACCGCTGGAAAACGCCGACCTCGTCGGCACCGATCTCGCGCTCGCGATTCATAATATCCTGTTTCCCCACCTCGACAGCCGGCCAAAGGCGTCGCCCTACCTCGAGAAGCTGGTGAAGGACGGCAAGCTCGGCTTCAAAACCGGCGAAGGCTTCCGGAAATGGAGCGCAGACGAGCAGGCGGCGCTGCGGGCCAAGTTACTCGATCACCTGAAAGCCGCGCGCGCGAAGGATTAGGAAATGGCCGACACGATCATCGATATCTACACACACATTTATCCGGAACGGTTCTTTCAGGAGATGACGAAGGTCGCGCCGAAACTCCAGAACATCGGCCCGCGCCTGCGCAGCATCACCAAGCTATTCGACCTCGACGCCCGCTTCAGGGAGATGGATACCTTCGGCGACTACCGGCAGATTATCTCGCTGCCCAATCCGCCGATCGAGGACATCGCGAAGCCTGACGCGGGGCTGCAACTCGCGCGCATCGCCAACGACGAGATGGCGGACTTGTGCCGCAAGCATCCGCAAAGATTTCCCGCCTTCGCTGCGGCACTGTGCATGACCGACATCGAAGGCTCGGTCGCGGAGGCGCGCCGCGCGGTCAAGGAGCTCGGTGCGGCCGGTGTGCTCATCTACACCGATGTCGCCGGCAAGCCGCTGGACGACCCCGCGTTCGAGCCGCTGTTTGCGATCATGGCGGAGCTCGATCGGCCGATCTGGTTGCATCCGGCACGCACGGCGGCCATGCCGGACTATGCGAGCGAAAAGAAATCGCGCTTCGAGATGTGGTGGTGCCTCGGCTGGCCCTATGACACGTCGGTCGCGATGATCCGCATGGTGTTTTGCGGCCTGTTCGACCGTTATCCGAACCTGCGGATCATCACGCATCACCTTGGCGGCATGATTTCTTTTTACGACGGCCGCGTCGGGCCGGGTTTGAAGGTGCTCGGTGCGCGCACCTCGGACGAGGATTATTCGAAGATTCTGCCGTCACTGAAGCGGCCGCACATGGACTATCTGCGGGAATATTACGCCGACACCGCCATGTTCGGCGGTGGCGCACACGCGCTGCGCTGCGGGCTGGAATTTTTCGGCGCCGACCATGTGGTCTTCGCGACGGATGCGCCGCTTGGCCCGATTGCGCCGACGCTGGCGGAAATCAGGAAGCTGGAGCTTGCACCGGCGGACCAGCGCAAGCTTTTGTGCGGCAATGCCGAAAATCTGCTGAAGATATCTTCCGCCTGATCAGCGCTTGTGGTCGAGATCGTTTTTCTTCGAGCCCTGTATCGGCGTGTAGCTCGGCGGATCGCTGGCCGGGAAGCTGTCGTCCGAAGACACGTCGACCTCGTCGCCCTCTTCCTTGCGCTGCTCGCGCTGCTTGTCCGATTTGTCCTTGACGCGCCTGTGGGAACGATTCTCCATCGCCCTTACTCCTGCGTTGCGCATTTGAAAGAGAACGCGCCGGACGATGATCGCGTTCCGTGGTCGCGCAGGATTCGTAAAGGCCAGCGATTTCAGGCGCGTAACGCCGGGTTACTTCCTCTTCGCTTCCGCCATGGCTTTGGTGAGAATGGGATGCCAGCGGGCGATATCGGCCTTGAGGACCTGCTCGAGGTGAGCCGGCCCTCGCTCCGCTTTGGCGGGAACGGTCGCGCCAAGGTCGGAGAGACGCTTGGCGACGAGCGGATCGTCCAGCGTCTTGTCGAGCGCCGCACTTAGCTTGGCGACGGCCTGCTTCGGCGTGCCTTTCGGAGCAAATATCGCGCTCCAGATGCTGAGATTGAATTTGGGGATGCCCTTTTCTTTCGCAGAAGGCACATTGGGCAGCGTCGCGGAGCGCGCGTCGCCGGAAACGACGTAAGCCTTGATGAGCTTGCTCTTCACGGCAGGCGCGATACTGACGACCTGCTCGCAGAAAAAATCGACATGGTTGCCGATCACGTCGTTCAAGGCCGGGCCAGTGCCGCGATAGGGCACGAGCCGCGGCTTGAGGCCCAGTTCCCAGGTAAACAGCAAGCACGCCATGTGCGATGACGAGCCGATTCCGCCGTGCGCCTGTTTCACGTCGTCCGGGTGCGCTTTCAGATAAGCGACGAACTCGTCGAGGTTGCCGGCCGGGAAATCCTT
>DASUKT010000224.1:0-10016 GCA_036278575.1 Pseudolabrys sp.
TCCGGAACATCGCAGCCAGCATGGCCGCGTCGTTGTCGGGATTGGTGAGGCGGTTGACATGCTGATAATTGGAGATGCCGATGACCAGCGCGACACGCTTTTCCGCCAGAGCGGGCCGGCTGAACAGCCCGCTCATCGAAAGCGCCAGCACAAGGGCCGGCAGCCAGCGCATTGCAAAATCCCTGCTTCCCATCCGCATCAAACTAGCATCCGATTCCGGTTGCCTCAATTGTCTGAAACGCATGGCAAACCACTGTGACCATTCTCACATTTTTGCACCTGCATCCTCAATCTTGGGTGGCAGGGGTCGATAAGGAGCGCGTGAGGCCATGGACAAAATTCTCGCCGCCGCGCAAGTGATCGCAAATGCCCGCCGCGCGCGCGAGCGGGTCGCCGGGCTGCCGCCTGACATCGCGCCGCGGGACGAAGCGGAGGGCTACCAGGTCCAGCGCGCGGTTCACGACCTCCTGCTGCCGCAGGCCGGCGCTCTCGTGGGTTACAAAATCGGCTGCACCAGCAAGGTGATGCAGGACTATCTTGGCATTCCACATCCGTGTCGCGGCGCCGTGTTCGCGCGCGGCGTGCACGACAGCGGCGCGCGCCTCGTGGCGGGCGACTTCGTGTGCGTCGGCGTCGAATGCGAGATCGCGGTCCGCCTTGCGCGGGATTTGTTGCCCTCGGAGGCGCCGTTTACGGCGGAATGGGTGACGGAAGCGATCGCGGCCTACCGTCCGGCGATCGAGATCGTCGACGACCGCTATGTGCAATGGGAAACGCTGGGCGCACCCACGCTGGTCGCCGACGATTTCTTTGCCGCGGGCTGCGTGCTCGGCGCGGAGGTTGCGCGCAACGCCGCGCCAGACCTTTCGCAGGTGACGGGCCGCGCGCTCCTCAACGGCATCGAGGTCGCACGCGGCAGCGGCGCCGACGTGCTCGGCCATCCCGCCCATGCGCTGGCCTGGCTCGCCAATCATCTGGCCGGCGAAGGCAGGAGCCTGCATGAGGGCCAGCTTGTGCTGACGGGGAGCCTCGTCAAGACGCTGTGGCTCAAGGCCGGCGATCGCGTCGTCATGGACCTGTCGGAATTGGGCAAGGTGGAGGTGGAGTTTACATGAGCGGAGGACGCGCACCTATGCTCCCGAGGCGCGAGCGCGCCCGGGTTGTGCGGGACGGAAGCTCCCTCGCGCGGGTCAATGGCCGAACGGAAAATGGTCGCGAAGGAGCTCGGTATGTTGATGATCGGCTTTAGTGTGTATATATACTCATCATGAGGAGCCGAGACATTATCTCGGCTCTGCAAAGGGATGGCTGATTCGAGGTGGCGCAGAAGGGCAGCCACGTTCAGTTCAAGCATCCGACCAAGAGGGGTCGCGTCACCGTTCCGCATCCCGAGCGGGACATCCCAATTGGGACGTTGAAGAGCATTGAAAGGCAGTCAGGCCTGAAGCTGAGGTAGGACCATGCGCAGCTATATCGGTCTTATCCATAAGGACACCGACAGCGATTTTGGCGTGTCCTTTCCCGACTTTCCGGGTGTCGTCACCGCCGGCGTGACGCTTGATGACGCCCGCGCGATGGCGGAAGAGGCGCTTGCCCTTCACATCGAGGGATTGATCGAGGACGAAGAAGCCGTGCCCGAGCCGTCATCGCTGGAGGAGGTGATGACGCATCCGGACAATCGAAGCGGCGTGGCTATTCTTGTCGCGGTAAAAGCCGCGCAGCCCAGGGCTGTTCGCGTCAATGTCACGCTGCCGGAGGACGTGCTGGCGCAAATCGACCAATACGCAGAGGCGCACGGCTTCACGCGGTCCGGGCTGTTAGCTCAGGCGGCGAAGAAGCTGATGACGGATGCGGCGTAGCGAGAAGGAGGTCTGACTTGGTTTGCATCATTGACCGCAGCGCAGGCGGAGCATGCCCCAGCCTTCCGTGAGACTGTTTCAGCAGGCGATGTGGGAGGCAGAACGGATGATGGCCATGGCAAAAGCCTTCATACCAGCTCCATCCTGAGATGCCGGCCGACAGCTTGCGCTGCGCGCGCCAGGGTTCCCAGTGTCACCGACTCGTTCTTGGGATCAAGGAGCCGATCAAGCTGGGCGCGGCTGGTTCTCATGCGCGACGCCAGTTCGGTCTTGGAGATTTCTTCGCGCCGCATCAGCTCGCCGAGTTGCCGCGCCAGCACGCGCTTGATCGCTCGCGCGGTCACGCCTTCATAGATTCCATCCTCCTTCAGGAAATCGTCAAAGGAGGACCCGATCTTTCCAGGTTTCCTTTTACCCGCCGCTTTGCTCATGTGATATCCTTCTTTCGCTTGGCAGCCAATGCCAACTCGCCGGCAGGAGTCTTTTGCGTTTTCTTAACGAAGGCGTGCAGCAGGACCATTTTGCCGTCACGCTCGCAGAACAGCACCCGCGCGATACGACCTTGCGTCAAACTGCTGCGCACTTCTCATAATCCGCCGGCTTAGCGGGCGGCAAAGAGGCATGCCGATTGGCCACGCGAACTCGACGTCCTTGATATCCTCGCCGATAATCCTGCGGTCTTCCGCGGACAGACTCTTGAGCCACTCCCCGACCGGCTCACGGCCGGACGGCAAGGCATAGAAGTAAGCGGGCAGTCGTTTCATCGGCTAAGCCTTATGTACCATTTTTGGTACAGAACGCAAATCGGAAATTGGTTCGGTGGCTCAAAAAAATCACGGCCTCCGGCAGGGGAGATGGCTAATTCAAGTTGTGCCCGTTTTGCGGGGCTTTCTTTGATTGGCGGGCTTACTCTGTGTTAATTCGGCGTCAAATACACGCTCGTTCAAGGTGATATCCTCGATGGCGTGCGCGTAGGTCTCCATGAAGAGGCGAATGTTCTTCCAACCGCCAAGCCACGCCGCGGTTTTCGGGTCCATCTTCTTGAGAGCCGTCGTCGCGAAGCCGTGGCGCCCGCTGTGCGGCGTCATGCGCTTGATGGCGGCCGCCTTGATCACGGCGTTCCACTTGTTGTGGAAATCGCAGCGCCGACGATAGAAGAACACGGGCCTGTGCGATGTCCTTGGAAGATTGGCGATCGCGGCGACCACGCGGCCCGGCAGATGGACGATCCGTTGCTCGGCAAGCTTCGAGCGCGGAATCAGGATGGTGCGCGCCGATAGATCAACGTGTTCCCACTGCACGGCCAAGGCTTCGCTGATTCGCGCACCGGTCGCGAAGATAAACAGCACGAGTGCCTCAAGGTGCGGCGGGGCATGCCTGCAAAATGCATCAACCCATTCCAGCGTGAAGGGTGGCCTGATCTTCTTTTCGACCTTGAAGCGTTTCACCCGGACGTGGGGGCAGAGCTCGGAATCCGCGGCGTAATTGATAACGGCTTGGCAGGGAATGATGGCCTGTCGATTGCGGGTCGCGTTCGACGCCTTCGGATAGAGCACAATTGCCATTTGGCGAATGCCGCTCGCCTTGATGTCCTTGACGAGTGTATCCTTCCAATGGTCTTCGATGCGATCCAGGAACCGTGTTGGCTTGCCGGAGGACTTGTAGAGGCCGGCGGCCTGAGCGAACGTCAGGACCGCTTGGGGTCCATCGAAATGACATTTCCACTCGGCTGTTTCGATCTTGGCGGCCGTTCGCGCCGCAAGGGCTTGGTCCGCTGTCTTACAAGATCCTCGTAGTCTCTGACCGGCAACCGTCCCACGGTAATGCCACACTTTGCCGCGGCGGTAGAGCTTGAGCGGCATCGCTGCGCCTCCATGATGGTGAGAACATCGGCTTGGGTGAGTGTCATACGATTGCCCATAATCAGGCAAGCGCCAAGCCGCTTTGCCTCACTGCGCACACGTCTTTCCGACCATCCGGTGTGCTCAGCAAGCTGTTTCGGGGTGATCGTTTCAGGAATGATCGACATATCTTACCCGATTGCGGCCACGAACAGCGCGGGCGAGAGAGGCTGCGGTGAAGGGAAGGGCGCGGGTCATGACTCGGGCAACGCCTCCAGGAACTTGGCAATATCTTCTTCAAGCTTCGGTGGAAGGCGCGCGTGCTCGGCGACCCGCCGGAGCAACGTGGTCATCGGCCCGTGGTTGTTTACGGCCTTGACAATGAAGTCGGCGTTGGCGCAGCTCTCGATAGTGCTGTCGCCATAGCATTCTGCAACCAGGAGACCCACCCCAAAGACAACGCGATCATCTTCTGCACGCCACGGCGTCGGCGTCTGCGTCTGCTCAGCCATTGTCGCTCTCCTGGGGGAGGCGCTGAGCTTCTAAATAGGTGTCCAATTCCTTAGCCCACCCGTCATGATCGATCGATCCATCTTCCGAAGTGACGATGATATGGCCGCAGGAATAGCCGCCCGATATCGAGTTAGCCGGCAACTTGCCGTGGCGCGCGATCTCGGTAGCGATATGCGTCAGCTCGTCCTCCAGGCGGAGCCAATCGTCGGCCTCAATCTTCGCCATGAAAATAATGCGGCGTCGCGGTGGCTTAGGGTCATCCATCTATCCCTCCTTCTGCTGGCCTGCGGGGGCGGCCTGTGATGCGTCCGGCTCATTCCGCTGCGTAGAGTGAAGCGGGAATCCAAGCGCAGCGCAGATTTCACGAAACCTGCTACGCCAGCCGTATTTCTTCGTTGCTTCTTTCACGCTTTCCCCGAACCAAAGCCCTTCGTGGTCCGGCATCGCCCCAAACAGCCATTCCAAGGCCACGCGCGGCACCTGAATCAATTCGATGGCATCCGCCTGCACATCCGGAGTGGGACGGGTGAGCGCGGAGAGCGCGCGATCCACCTGCTCCCGGATGCAGTCAAAGCGGTAATCATCATCCTTGGTCCCAAAATCTTGATCATAATGATCGGACCACCCGGCCAAAGCGATCGTGTTGATTTCCCTTAGCGCTTCCACCGCCTCCCGCATCGGCCTCGTGGGCACCGCATCCGCCTGTGCGGCGAGGCGAAGGGCGCCGGCCGCTCGGCTAATCAGTTTACGATCGGGTCCGTACAGAGATCGATATACGGTTTGGGCGACAATTTCTTCCAAGCTAACCGCCAGCTCCAGCATGTCCTGCCTCGTCATCGCTTCGCCCCCTGTGCTGGCTCGGTCAGTCATGGCGACGGGGCCTTTGAGTTTGCAACGAACTTGACCAAGGCAAATGGGATCGCGACAAATCCTCCTTCTGCTCCCCTGCGGAGAGCGGGAATCCAAGCGCAGCGCAGATTTCACGAAACCTGCTGCGCCAGCCGTATTTCTTCGTTGTTTCTTTCACGCTTTCGCCAAACCAAAGCCCTTCGTGGTCCGGCATCGCCCCAAATAGCCATTCCAGGGCCACGCGCGGCACCTGAATCAATTCGATGGCAGATGCGTCCGGCTCATTCCGCTGCGCAGGTGGAGCGGGATGGGTGAGGGCGGCGATGATTTCCTTGATGTCTGAAATGCCTAGGCCAACGCAGAAATATGACCAGCCCCAAGCAGCATCCTCGTTCTTGGCCGCGTAGTAGAAACTATAGGGCGAGGGGACAGGCCGCACGTCTTCCAGGCGATTTACGATATGTTGTAGGCGCTCAATCAGCGCCTCCCGCACCGGCTCGGCGGGCGAGGGAGAAGGCGGAGTCGGATCAATGGCTATGCGACAAGCCTTAATGTGCTGCAATTGGCTGGCAACATCAGCCCACTTGCAATTGCCGCCTTCATCCACTTCAACGTCGTCTAAGTGGTAGATGATGTTATCGAGGTGGACATACCAGCCACCATTGGGTGGCATTTCCACATCCGGAGCGGGATGGGTGAGGGCGGCGAGAATGGCATCCGCTTGGCGCGTCCACTTCTGCCAGTATTTGTCAGCCCACCTTTTGCGCTCATTGTCGGGCGTGAGCGGCCATTCTTCATAGGCCAGGACACGAGCGATCATTTCCCGCCTCGTCATCGCTTCGCCTCCTGTGCGAGGGCGGCGATATAATCGCGAATAACCGAAACCCAATTGGGGCTGTGCGGCTCAAGTTGAGCAAGCGCGGCTTCCGCAGCTTTACGCACTTCGGCGGGGATGGCCGATTGGGCCGCTCCTCGCTTTGCAATCCCGTTGATCATGCCAATCAGGACTTCGCCCGAAAATTTGCCTTCGGCGATGAGCTGGCGAATCTCGGTGAGGGCCGCGCTCTCGTCGGGTTGGGGCGCGGCGTAGAGAGGAATTTCGGACGGCTTGCATTGCTTTGCCCACATCGCCATTGGCACTTCGGCATATGCTGGATTTGTCAAGAAACCGAGTTGTGCCTCATTTGTCCACGCGACCGGCTCGTTTGAATCGCTCATCTAGCACCTGCCTTGGCGATTGGAGTAATGTCTACATCTGCCAGCGATGTTGCCCAGCGCGGGTTGCGCAAGATCGCGCATAGTTCGTCCGCTAGCTCCAGCATTTCTTTCGCGCTTGTCATGGCTACCCCTCTATCCATCGTGCCGGGATCGGCGTCCCGTCAAACCGTCGTCCTGGAATCGTTCGCCTGCGCGGCTTGAGTCCCAGGTGCCGCGCCTTCCTGCGATAAACGCGGGACTTCTCCGCGACATCGGCGGCAGATTTTTCCTTATGCTTATCGCGAAGCACGGGAGCCAAATTGCTTTCGACGTGCTGCCCTCCATTGCAAAGGGCGACGATGTGGTCGACGTCCCAAATATCGCCCGGTCTAATCTTTCGTCCTGAAAGATAGCAGATGCCATTGTGACGACTGAAAATTCTGAGTCTAACTCTAGGCGGAATGGCACTGTCAGGATTCCGACCTACCCACTCCGGGACGCTTCTGCTCATGGCTTGTCGCCTCGTATTCTCTAAATTTGACGCCGCGCTCTGTTCCAAATGCTACGATAAGCTCCAGCAAATCGCTGATCTCTTCCTTCGTCATCTGCGAGGTCCGCATGCCGAGCGGAACGAAGGTGCCGGCGTCGATGCCAGGGACCACGCGGGTTCGGCGAAGCGATGCCGTCATGACATCCTTCCAATCCTCGCTCGATAGCTTCTGGCCGTACCAGTCCACATGCTTGCTGATCTGGCCAAGCAAGCTCCACATCAGCGCGTTTTGGTCGGCGGACCGACGCGGCGCGCGAAATTCGACCGTGGTCCCGTCCGGAACATTGCGCGCCCATCTCGCAATCAGATTGCGATCGGCAGCGCACTTGATCTGGACGACGGCCCGGCTCATGCTGCCCTCTGCCCGTAAACCGAATTGAGCTGCGCCAGCTTCGCCGTGATCTCCGCAAGGAATGCCGTCACTTCGGATTCCAATTCACGGATGCGCGGTTCGTTGCGGTGAACACGCCGCACGAACAGCCGCATATGCTCGGGCAAGCGCGGATCATAGGAAACGAAATCGCACCAGGTTCGTCCGGTACAGGCCATCTGGAACTGGATTTGCGTTTCGTATTTGCCGGGAACGGATTGGCCGAGCAGCGTGTCAAGGTGCGTCGCGGTGTTGGGCGCCTTGATCTCCACAAGCCCATCTGTGCCGACCAGCCCATCCGGACTGCATCCGGCCAATTCAATTGTCGGATGCGGCACAAAGGCGACCTGTTGCACGCTCACGCCTTCATAGAACTCATAGGCGCAGCGGGCTTCCGGCTCGGTCGCCGTGCCATGCTCCATCGCCGCGTTAGTATAGGACTCGGCGACGACGCCAGTCAGCCGCTCGGCGATCAGTTGGGCCGCGTAGTTGGCGCGGCTGGCGCTATAACCGCTCTTGGTCTTGGCGATGACATCGGCCACGCGCGAGGCGGTGACCTTGCCCAGCCTGAGCGCGCGCCATTCATCGGAGCCTTGAATGATCTGTTCCATCACGCAGCTCGCGCGCGCTTGGCGTTAAGCGCCGAATAAACATGCGGGAGCATTTCGGTCGTGATATCCTTCAAGGCGGCTATTTTGAAATAGCCGCACAGTTTGGGAATATCGGCGCCGATCTCGTCAATGGCACCCCGCAGCGCTTCCAGCTCCTGCTCGCTGATAGCACTCCCGTTGCCGTTGCCGTTAGGACGCGCAACCATCGCCGCATTCCCATCGTCATCTTCGTCCGAGGAATTGCAGACCAGGGCGGCCAGCGAATAGCGGCGGGCGTATGTGAGGGCCGAACCCATTTCATGGGGTTTCTGCGTGACGGGCAGAGGATATTCCGTCGAGATATACTGCCCCGAGGCATGCATGAGCGTGGTGCGCAACACCATCCCACGCTCGCTGGATTGCATGGTCTGCACCACTGAGAGGCCAGCCGAGGATAGAGGAACCCGAATCGCGTCCAGGACCGAAGCGAGATCGGCATAGGACGATTTGAAGTGTGGATTCGTCCGGTTCATGGCTGCATTTTTCATTCCGCCTTGGGCCTTCGCCAAGGCCGCAGCCAGTTCGTTGATTTGTTCGGATTGATTCATCGTGCTTCCTCCATGACTTCTCGGATGCTCTCCAAATCCCGTTCGAACTTGTCCGCCTCGTTGCTGTTGGCGGGCAGGCGCCGCTGTGCTGGCGGGATGCCGATGGCTGCCTGCAGGCGCCAGAGCGAGAGAAGATGATCGGCTTGTTGCTGAGGAGTGATCATCGCTGCACCGGAGCCATGAGCATTGCGACCATGATGCTGGCGAACAGCCAGGGTGCGAGATAGGGCCAGAGGAGGGTCATGATGCGCGCTCCTCAAGCTGCTCAAGAAGGTCCTCGATCGCATCTTCCTCGGTCGGCCCATAGCCGATCGGCGAGCTGGGACCGTCATAGGTGCTATCATCCACCGCCGACCAGTCGAAGCGGCGATCAAGGATAGGCCAACGCATGTTGTCGGTCCGGATCATCCGGTAGTTGATGTTGCGGAGGGGCATCTACGCTGCCTCCTCTTGCACATCCTCATCGTCCAGATCGGGACGGAGCTGAGTGGTCTCGTGCCCGTCCATCCACTTGATGCGGTATGTGCGTTGCCCGACCGATATGATCCAGCCCACCGCACTGCCGCAGACGCAGCGGCCGCAGAGTTCAAGTCCATCCTCAAGTTCGATCATTTGATCCTCCAGCAACGAAGGTGCAGACCACTCACTCGGAATTTCATCGGAGGAGAGGATTTGCTGGCGCTAAACGCGGCAGCGCGAACGCGCCTCAGCTCAGCCTCCGGGAAGGCAAAGGATTGTCCTACTGCCATTTTCCGAAACGGATATTTTGGCGGACAGCCGAGCGCGGGAACTTCGATGTCGTCCTCGACGACAAAATATGCCGGCTTGAAGTCCATCGGATTGCCTCCTGTGATCAGTAATTTTCGGCCTCAAGCCGCGTGATGAAAAAATGAATTCCATTGGAGCATTCGCGGCTCCAATGGTCGTCAAAGTCGTCCGGCTTGATGCGCTCGCCGACGCGGTAATGCGTTTCTGGCCCGTGCTGGCACGTGATGCCGTACTCGGCTCCAATGACTTCGATCACATCGACATATTCCGCGCGGCACTTGCGGCCCCATGCGTGGGACCGCTTAGCCTCAGCCGGAATGCGGAGCTTCACGATCACGCCGCCATGACACTTCTTCCAGCCGATCAGATCGCCCTCAGGAAGAATGCGGGTTTTAGCGATCGCAAGATCGGCATCCTTCGCGCCGGCCAAGTCCGCGCCGGCCAATTCCGCGCCGGCCAAGTCCGCGCGGGTCAAGTCCGCGCGGGTCAAGTACGCGCCGGTCAAGTCCGCGCCGGCCAAGTCCGCGCCGGTCAAGTACGCGCCGGTCAAGTCCGCGCCGGTCAAGTTCGCGCCGGCCAAGTTCGCGTGGGTCAAGTCCGCGCGGGTCAAGTCCGCGCCGGTCAAGTCCGCGCCGGCCAAGTACGCGCCGATCAAGTCCGCGCCGGCCAAGTCCGCGCCGGTCAAGTACGCGCCGGCCTTGATGGCCCATTTCACCGCCAGACCCAGCTTGATGTTCGGCAACTCATCGGGCGCGCATTTGATTTCAGCAGTGAAATTGACGGCCCCGGAAAAGCGGTTGAGCACGTCGAATTTGATTAGGCCGCTTTCGGTGGTGGTGATGCTCATCGGATTGCCCCATCGGCTGAGTTG
>DASUKT010000225.1:0-2745 GCA_036278575.1 Pseudolabrys sp.
TAGCCGGCCTCTTCGGCACCCTGAGAGCCTGGCCGGGAAAGAAGGCAGAATTTTCAGGCTCGTGTCCCGGGCACAGCCCTCGGGTCCCCCTTTGGCCGGCCCAAGGACAGACACCGCGTGAAACGCGGTTCGATCACCGTCAGCGGGGGGCAATGGCGCCGCCGGTGCGGCGGCAGGGCGGTATTCAGATGGGCCGCTGCCGCACAGGAATCATGGCATCGGCGCGTGCGAATGAGATCGCGTCCGTGTGTCACATCGTAAAGACTTGGGGTCTGTAGACTCATCCCTTTGAAAAACAAATAGAAACGGAATCAAAAAACCTATGGTGTTTCCTGGCTTGGAACCCGCGAATCGGATTTGTTCCAAGCACGGTCAAAATCAAAAGCCGTATAAGGGAGCGCGCCAATGATGCACGATAGCTCATCCAGTACGCCGTGCGTTCGCGTGATTGTCGTCGCCAATGAAAAAGGGGGCTCGGGAAAGTCGACCGTTGCCATCCATCTCGCCATCGCCTTGATCAAATCAGGCCAGAGCGTTGCCACGATCGATCTCGATTGCCGGCAACGGAGCTTCACCCATTACATCGACAACCGGCTTGCTTGGGCGCGCCAGTGCGGCAAAGAGCTTCCGGCCCCTACCCATGTATGCTTCGACGAGGAAGCGGAATTTTCGACGGAAGATGAGGCTGCCGGACGGTCAGCACTTATCAGCACGCTCGAAAACCTCGCCAATAATCACAGCTACGTCATCATCGACACGCCGGGACAGAATCATTATCTGACGCGGCTCGCCCATTCGATGGCCGACACGTTGATTACGCCGCTCAACGACAGCTTTGTCGATCTGGATGTGCTCGGCAGCGTCGATCCGGATAGCTTCAGCATCACCGGGATCAGTCATTATGGCCAGTTCGTCGAGGACGCCCGCCGGGCCCGGCAAATGGAGGGTAAGTCGGATCTCGATTGGATCGTACTACGAAATCGGCTCTCGAACCTGGCTTCGCGCAATAAGCGTTTCGTCGGCGATGCCATTCGCGACCTTTCGCAAAGTCTCGGTTTTCGCTGCATCGAGGGATTTGCGGAGCGTGTTATCTATCGTGAGTTCTATCCACGGGGTCTGACCGCCGTTGATGAGCTCAGCGAGTCCACGCTGGGCGCGCGGCCGACCATGTCGCACGTCACGGCGCAACTGGAGGTGCAGAGCCTGGTCGCTGCATTGTTGGGTGCTTCGTCGCAGATGCCCGATACGGTTGAGAACGTTCAGGCGGCTTAGGTCAATTTGCGGCGCCACTTCGCGCGGCGGCCTTCACGCTGCCGCGCAATTTATTCGCCGCTGCCGGTTGTCTTGACTAGTCCCATTCGCACCGCAATCGCGACGGCGTGCACGCGGTTTCGCGCTCCAAGTTTCCGGGCGGCAACGCGTAGGTAATGTTGAGCCATGCTCTTGCTCACGTTCAGCGTAATGGCGATCTCCTCCGCGGTCTTTCCATTCGCAAATAAAGTCAGAGCCGAGAGTTCGTTTGGATCGAGCGGTCGCATTGAAACTTTTTTGTCCGGGCATTCTACATGAGAGGACAAGAGGTAATGCGTCCGGGTGCCAAACGAATGACGTGACGAAGAATTGATCGTACGGTTCCCGTCGGAACTTATTTTTGCTCGGAGTCGCCGTGCTGTCTGCCCGCTTCCGTAACGAACGCGCCGATGCGGGCAATCGCGGAACGCGCTTCGGGCAGGAATGGCGCCATGGCGTGCCAGACGTGCGGCATCCGCGGCCAGATTTCCAGTTCTACGCGACAGTTTGCGCGCCGTAGCCTTCGGGCCATTCGCACGGCGTCATCACGCAGGATCTCGTCGCTGCCAACATGAAGAAGTGTCGGCGGCAAGCCGGTCAGGTCGCCATATAGCGGCGAGGCGTAGGGATGGCGAGGATCGGCACCCAGCAGGTAGTCCTCGGCGAACCGCGGTATGTCGTAAGCGCTGAGCATCGGATCGGCACGTGCATTTCGTCTAAGCGATGCGCCGGTCAAGGCGAGATCGGTCCAGGGCGACAAGGCAACCACCGCGGCGGGAAGCGGTATTCCTTCGTCGCGAAGCTTCAATGCCAGCGCCAGCGCCAATCCGCCCCCGGCGGAGTCGCCAATCACGGCGACGCGGCGCGGGTCGGCGCCGCTGGCCAGCAGCCAACGGTACGACGACATCGCGTCGTCAAGCGCCGCCGGGAATGGGTGCTCGGGCGCGAGGCGATAATTAATGGCCAACACCCGCGCTCCCACGGCGGATGCGATCCGCCAGGTAAAATGCCGGTACGTGGCCGGCGAACCGGTCCGATAGCCGCCCCCATGCAAGAAGAGAACGAAGCGATCGTCGCGCGACTTGGGTGTCACGATCCAATCAGCCGCAACTCCGCCCGCATCGACTCTGGTCGTGCGCGTGCTGCGCGGTGGGCGCGGAATAAGCGCCTCCAGCGCCCGATTGGCGCGCCGCTCGTGCACAAGGGAAGGCTGATGCAGGCGCGGCCGGATAAACCAACGCAAACCGAGCCGCGCCACCTCTGCCCGCAGGCTGGCACGGCGTGGTCGAAACACGGGCATTATCCGTTCGCACTGAAGAGCTTGGGCTTTCCCGCCTCACCGCGCCGCTCGCCGACGAGCCGTCCGTCTTCGATGGAGACGATGCGGTCGGCAAACGATGCCAAGCGTGAATCGTGCGTCACGACTAATACGCAACGCTCGTAATCGCGCGCAAT
>DASUKT010000226.1:0-7571 GCA_036278575.1 Pseudolabrys sp.
CAGAGCGGTAAGCGCGCTGAGCGCGAGAAATGTGCGATATCCGCCGTGATACCGGATACGGTGTCCACGCCGCCATACCGAGTAGTTACGGCCGCGGATCGATGTGTGGCTGATGCCGCTCCCGGGAATCCCGCGCAACCGTCCCGCCGTCACAACATGCGCGCGGGTGCCACGCGGCGTGAACGTTCGCACGGTTGTCTTGCCCGACGGCCTGGCCGCGCGGTTAATGACCTTTGGTCCGCTGTTCTGAGGTGCGGCGAACTTCGGGGCGTTGCTCGGCGGGCGCACGACGCGGCGTTGCACATTGGGGTGCTGGACGTTCTGTTGCACATTCCGCGGCGGCGCATGCCGCTGCACGTTCACGTGGGGCGCCGGCCGATGCGGTACGTTGACATGGGGTGCCGGACGATGCGGCGCCGGTTTGGCCGCGGGTTTCTTGTTCTTGTCGTTATTTTGCTGGGCCGACAATTCGATGGTGCCGGCGTTCGCGCCCTGCACAGCCGATTTGGCGGATAGCGGGGTTCCCGCCATCGCGATCAAACCCGCCGTAATAACGATCGTGCCAATCCCAAGCCGGTCAGCCATGGCGCCGCACTCCCCTGCTATTTGGTTCAGTGCCAAGTTTCAGCCGCGAGTGTTGCCGGTTCGCGCCGCTGACTCAAGAGCACGGCGGACCGCGCATGGCTGCCCCCTTCGGCCCTGGAGCGCCGCCTTCGTCCAGTCGATCGGTCATGTGGCCCAGATTGGCGCGCAGTTACATAACTTCGGCAGGATCGGCCGCAGTCGCACACTTCGGTGCAATTGACACGGAAATGTGCGCAGCCGGATGCCCCGAACTGTGTCCGGCTTCACATTGATCATTGGCTTTGTCGTTGTCATCTGAATCGGCCGTTGGAAGCGAAGGATAAAGATGAAGCACTCCTGACCTGATCCGGCGCGGCAAACTCCAGAGATCCGATCGAAGATAAATCGCGTATAAAGATCAAGCATGGGTAATCTACCACCAATGCGTCATTGCCGATCTCATTCAAACGGATTACACATTTGTAATGTTGGTTTACGCGCATCGGTGTCGTTTGGACGCGGGTGCCGATTGATTGCAAAGGCGTGTTATGTGTGGCGTGCGCAGTTTTAGGCGCGTACGGCCGCTGAGGGTTAGGGGCAGGATCGAAGCTTCTCCCGTTAGCAGGCGCGGTGGTGCATTGCGTGTTGAGCGCGTGCGTTTCACTTGTCGCTCATCCGACGCTCCACGCTATCCAACCGCAGCATTCAAATCCCCGCAAAGCGCCGAGCACGCGCAAGTCACGCCTCCCGCGCAATACGCTGCAACCGCGGCCCTGCGTCATTTTGTTTGGCCGGTTGGGCATCGCGATCAGTTCCGCTCGACGACGGCAACTGCTAAACTTCTATCCAAGACCAAAGGACCGGCTGGCAGCCTGATGCCGAGTCCCAAGTAACAAGGCTGAGACTCGAACTATGAGGAGAGGAGACGGTCGGCGCAAAGCAATCGGGTAAGGCGGATGGGCCGCCAAGGAGGAGGCCATGTCGCTACGAATAACGACCGCTATCGTCGAGCCTAATATGTTGATCCGTGAAGGGCTCACGTCTCTGCTTGAGAAGTACTCGTATCGTGTTGTCGGCAGCGCCAATGAGGCTGCCGAGTTCGGCAACAAAGGCTTTTCCGAAGCACCCAAGCTGGTGCTTGTGGGAGCCGAGACGATGGAGCAGGCGCTCGCGGACGCAGAAACGTGCCGCAAGCTTTGGCCCGCGAGCAAGATCATGCTGCTCATGGGACCTGCGGATACCAACGACTTTCGACAAATGATGGCATCGGAAATCGACGGCTGCGTGCCGCTTTCGGTCGCGCGCGACACGCTTATGCGTACGATCGACCTGATGATGCTGGAAGATGCCAAAATCCTGGTCATGCTCGGGCCTTCCCACACGCGCATTCAGCCGCTGGTGGACCAACCGCAGCCGCAGGATTCGCGCGTAAGGCAGCACAACGGCGGCAATCATGGGGATGATCTGGGCAAGATATCGATCATGCACACCGCGAGCCCTGCGCTCGCGTGCATCAGCAACAGCGATCCCGTTGCAGATGCCGGGCCGCAGATGTCCCAACGACGTAACATGCATCGCCTCTCGGAGCGAGAAGCTCAAATTCTCGATGGCATCGTGTGCGGCTATTCAAACAAGATGATCGCGCGCACCTGTGGCATCACGGAAGCAACCGTGAAGGTGCACATGAAATCTATTCTACGAAAGATTCATGTCGCCAACAGGACGCAGGCCGCCGTCTGGGCGATGGAAAACAACTACACGGTGCGAATGGAGAAGCGCCTGGTGGAAATCGATACGGACGGCGCCGCGGCCTGATGCCGCCGGCGTCTTATTGTATCGACCAATATCTGCATGGGGAGTCAATCACATTGAAGCGACGTGCAATACGACGCGTCGGCCGCTACCTATCCATGTCCCTATGCCGCTCCGACGCACTCAGCCGCGGCGCCAGCGTCATTGCGATTTGTGTTCTGTTGTGCAGCCGATACTTACGCATGATGTTGCAGATGTGTGCGCGCACCGTATTGGCGGAAATTTGCATTTCGTGTGCAATGACCTTGTTCTGCAAGCCGCGCGCGATGAGCACGATCAATTGCTGCTCGCGAGCTGTCGGAGCTTCGGTCGCCTGAGATATCCAGTCCATTGCCGCCTCCACTACAAATTCAACGCTTAATCGTTTTCGTACAACGCCGCGATCGTCATTCGGTTTTCAACGCATCGATAGGCTCGAGCTTTGAAGCCCGGTGAGCGGGATAGAAGCCGAAAAAGAGGCCGGTCAAAGCCGAGAAGCCGACCGAGAGCGCGACAGCCTGCGCATCGATCGCGGTAATCCATCCGGCCGACCGGGCAACCGTGAGCGACACCGCAATCCCACCCGCGATGCCGACGGCGCCACCTAGCAGGCACAGAACCAGGGCCTCGGACAGGAATTGCAGCCGAATGTCCCGGGCGCGCGCGCCAACGGCGCGGCGGATTCCGATCTCCCGCGTCCGTTCCGTTACGGACACGATCATAATGTTCATGATGCTGATGCCGCCCACGAGGAGCGACACCGACGCAATCGCGGTCAACAGCAAGGCGACCGTGCGCGTCGCACCCCGTTGTGCCTCCATGGCTGCGGCCGGGTCGGAAACCGTGAAATCGTCTTCCTGGCCTGCCGGTATGCGGTGACGTTGCCTCAGCAGCTCTTCGATGCCGGTTTTCGCCCAGGCCATCGCTTCATCCGATTGCGCCTTGGCAAGGATGTAGGCGACCGCATCGCGGTTAACGCCGCTGGCGCTGCCGAGAAAGCGGAGCTTTGCCGTCGAGAGCGGCACGAAGGCGACGTCGTCCTGGTCCGGACTCTTGCGGCTAAGCACGCCGATCACATGAAATGGCACATTCATAATGCGAATTGACGCGCCGATTGGATCCTCGTCCCCGAACAACTCGCGCGCGACGGTGCTGCCAAGAATGGCAACTTTCGCCGCCCCCGTTTGCTCCTCCGCCCCGAAGAAACGGCCCGAGGCGAGGTCCCAGTCGCGGACCAAAAAATGATTGGACGTAGTGCCGTTGATGGTCGTGTTCCAGTTCTTGTTGCCATGCACGACCTGCGCGGTGCCGGCCAGAGAGCCCGCAGCGGCGCGCACCTGCGGCACCTGTTCGAGAATGGCGTCTACATCACCCTCGGTAAGCGTGAGCCGTGTCCCGGCCTTGAGGCGAACGCCTCCTTGCCGTGCCACACCCGGATTGATGATCAGAACGTTCGAGCCGACAGCCCGGATCTGACTGGCGACCTGGAGCTGGGCGCCCTTGCCGATCGCGAGGACGGTTACAATCGAGGCAACACCGATGACGATGCCGAGCATCGTCAGGAAACTTCGCAGCGGATTGAGCCGCAGCGCGCGCACGGCAACCTGCAGCGCCTGGAATGCAGTCATGCGCGCCCTCCCGCAACACGGACGAGCGACCGCGCCTTCGCGTCGCTGATGATTTCTCCATCTTGCAGCCGGACAATCCGTTCGCACTGCGCTGCAATTTGAGCGTCGTGCGTGATCATCACGACGGTTTGCCCGGACCGGTTTAACGAGCGAAGCAACGAGAGGATCTCGGCTCCGGTCCGGCTATCGAGAGCGCCGGTCGGTTCGTCGGCCAGGATAATGGCGGGATCGCTCACCAATGCACGCGCGATGGCAACCCGCTGCTGCTCGCCGCCCGACAACTGCGCGGGAAAGTGATTTGCCCTGCGCGCCATGCCGACCAGCTCCAACGCTTGCGCGGCTCTGTCGAAGCGGTGGCTGCGTCTCACCCCGGCATAGACCAGCGGCAAGGTGACGTTTTCGATCGCAGTATTGCGGGGCAGTAGATTGTACGACTGGAAAACGAAGCCGATCTTCCGGCCGCGCAGCTTTGCTTTATCTTCATCGGACAGCAGCGATACATCGTCGCCCTCGATGAAAATTGAGCCCGTGCTCGGCTGGTCGAGCAAGCCCATCATGTTCATCAATGTGGACTTGCCCGATCCGGACGGTCCCATGACGGCGACGCAGTCGCCGAGGTCGATGTCGAGCGAAATATCGCGCAAAACCGTAACGGCAACCGGACCGCTTCCGAACGTGCGCTGCACGGATCGCAAACTGATGAGCGGTTCCATGTCACGACCCGAAACGGATGCCGAAAAGCTGTCGCGGAGGCGGCCCTCCGGCCTGCCCAACCGCGACCATATCGCCTGCACTCAAAGCACCGGCCTTGAGCACGACCTGGTCCGCGCTTGAGGCGCCTACGGTAACGGTGACGGGTTCGATGTCTCCCGCCGCGGTGCGAACCCAAACGGCCTGGGTACGGCCGGCGCCGCTTCGCGATGTGCGCGCCGCACCGGGTTCCGGCCGGAAGCGCAGTGCGGCGAGCGGCACTTTGAGCACATCGTCCTCGCGGTGAACGACGAGCTTCACGAGCGCCGTCATTCCAGGCAGCAATACGCCGTCACCGTTGTCGGTTGCGAGGACAACGGTGTAGGTGACGACATTCTGATTGACTTGCGGCGCTTTGCGAATTTGCCGGACAACGGCTTCGAATCGCCTGTCAGGATAAGCATCGACGGTGAAGGTGGCGTGCTGTCCCGCCGCTATTCGACCGATATCGGTTTCGTCGACTCGCGCATGAATTTCCATTTGCTCGAGATTGTGGGCGATATTGAAGGCCGTGCGCGACTCGAGTCCGACTGCCAACGTTTGCCCTTGGTTGACAAAACGGCCGACCACGACGCCATCGATCGGCGAACGAATGATGGTGCGGTCGAGATCGGCCTCGGCGACCTTCAGAATGGCCTCCCGCTGCGGAACGGCTGCTTGCGCTTGCGCAAGCTCGGCGCCGAGGCGGCGCACGTCGGCGGCCGCCGATTCGACGGACAATGTATTAAGCGCGAGCAGGCTCTTGGCTTCACGGACCAGCGCCGCCTTGGAGATCAAATCGGTTTCCGCATCCTCCACGCTGGTCGTCGAGGCGGCATCGCGCGAGCGCAACGCCTGCTTGCGCTTCAGGTTGCGCTCGGCGGAGTCCTTGAACGCCTGGGCGTTCTCGAGCTTGGCTTTCAGGACGTCCTTGTTGGCTTGCGCATTATCGAGATCGAAGCGAGCGCGATCGAGCTTGGCTTCTTCGACCCGCACATCGGCCCGGGCCATTTCCAGAGCCGCCCGCGCCTCGTCAACTTTCCCCTTGAAGGTCCGTTGATCGAGCTGTGCGAGTGGATCGCCGACGTGAACCTTATCGTTGAAATCGACAAACAGTTTTTCGATCTGTCCGGAAAGCTGCGAGCCGACCTCGACGGTTTCGACCGGCTGGAGCATGCCGGTGGCAGTGACGACCTGCTCGAACGTTCCCCGCTGAATGGACGCAAAACGAAACGCCGGCGCCGCTTCCGCATCGGGAACAGCCTCACCGGCAAGGCTCACATACGAATAAGTATTTTGCAGCGAACGATTAAAGTCGGAAATTGCGCGGTCCATATCTTGTGGATCGAAGATGCCCAGCAGAACCGGTGCACCGACCAACGAAATCGCCAGGCAGCTGCCGACCAGTGGTGTCTTCATGAGCGAATGCCTTTCGTATGCACGTCTTCAGGAATTCCGACTCGAATAATGTGTGTCGACGCGCCCCACGCTTCGCCATGGAAGGCATTGATCTCGTCAGCGGAAGGCACGGCCTTGGGCAGGCAACAAAATTTTGAGGTGAAGACGATCGAACCGTTGGACATGGGCAGCGTGCTCCCGTCCGCTCGCGCGCCGGTCAGGGTTGGCCGGCGGCAAGAGGCTCCGATAAGTCGGCAGCTCCAGGATTAGGCGCATCCAATTCTTCGGCTCGGCACGCGACGGAAATTGAACACGTTCTACAAAGCCGCAATTTCTTTGCGCATCCGGCGCCGGATACAGGCAAGCTTAGGCACGACGACATCGCTTTTCCAATTGTTCAGTTGTGTTACCTCGTTCGGAAAGCCGATCGTCAGCCTAAATGCCTTCGATTACACTTCTGCGACGCACCGAATCCAAAGCGTCCCCGCGATTAAATTGCGATAGCGCACATCTTTATGCCAGTGACGGGGGGTGCCGTTCGCGGCGCGCTGCGAATGAAAATAAAATAACAATAAAAACGCCGCCAACCGATCTTCTGCAAACGTAAGTTTTGAAGACGCGCGAGTATTAGTACCTCCCGCTTAGTACGAATATCAGTCTATGCGCCTGCAGCGCATCCAAGCAGAGTGACCACGTTGCTCCCGGAAGCAACGAAACGTCATCACGACAGCAACGCTCACCAAGAAAGGTCCTTGCTATGATCTCTCGCAAACTGATCCTCGCCGGCGCCGCGATCCTCGCGCTTTCCGGCGTCGCCCAGGCGCAGAACACTGTAACGACGACTCAAGTCGGTGTCGTTAACTCGTCGACCACGACTCAGAGCGGCGGCTTTTTTAATTCCGCCAACCTCGGTCAGCTCGGCGTCGTCAACTCCGGCTCAGCGACCCAAACCAGTGGTGGCCTGAACCTGAGCAACATCGGCCAGATCGGCGTGCACAATAGTGCATCGGTCGGCCAGGCCGGATTCGCAAACGGCAGCGCGATCAACCAGCTCTCGTTCTTTGGCTCCAACAGCGCGGCCATTGGACAAGCCGGCGTTTTCAACAGCAGCACAGCAAATCAGACTCACATTCCGTAATGCCAGTACACCGGGCGCGGACTCGTCTCCGCGCCCGGTAATAAACGAAGCAGCAACAAACATCTCGTGTGCATACGTAGCCGCTCGAGGTCCATTTCTCTCATGCGGAGCAAAGTTATGACAAAGAAATCCACCCGGCTTCTTCTTTTCGCCGCACTGGCAAGCTGCTTGCCGTTTGCCGCCGCACAGGCGCAAAATACGGTGACTGTTCTTCAGTTCGGAGGAGTCAGCCGCTCGTCAACGACGCAAGTCGGAGCGACATCGAACACCGCGACGACGCTCCAATTCGGCAGCGTCAATTGGGCCAGTGCGACGCAATCGGG
>DASUKT010000227.1:0-6461 GCA_036278575.1 Pseudolabrys sp.
TTTTGCGTAGGGCGAACTAATTCGCTTGCATTCCTGCGCGAATGGACTATTTCGGCAATTGCCCAATTTCGCACGTGCCTGTGGCCGTGTGTCGATCGGTGGGGTTCGGACAAGAGGCCGAGCAGCCGCCTACGGAAGAGACCTCTTCCTTGCTAGGTGTCCAAATGGGACGCCGATGCGATCGGCAGCCGGAGGCGAAACCGGCGCACCCCGCGCTCAACGGGGGACGCGGCTTAAAGCAACGACGGATCGGGCTTTTTTGGGACTGCTGGCGCGAATGCCGGGGACACCGAAGAGGCTTGTCCATCTTGCCGAGGCGCGGCGCGGGTCATCCCCGAACCAAACCAAAGCAGCAATCGAGTGTGGTGGCCGACAGACACGTTCGGTCGATCGCATTCATAGCGCGAGGACGGCGGCGCGTGGCCGCCGACGATTGAGGGGAATCATGAGAGATGACGGATCGCATTCGCGAGTTCCTTAAGAACCGCAAAGACGACGGGCCCTGCCTGGTGCTCGACCTCGACGTCGTCCGCGATAACTACACGGCCTTCGCCAAATGCCTGCCGGACACGCGCGTGTATTACGCCGTGAAGGCGAACCCGCAGCCGGAAATCCTCGCGCTGCTGACGAAGCTCGGCTCGTGCTTCGATGTGGCCTCGATCAGCGAGACCGAGGCGGTGCTGGCCGCCGGCTGCTCGCCGGATCGCATCTCCTACGGCAATACCATCAAGAAAGAGCGCGAGATCGAGGCCGCTTTCAAGCTCGGCGTAACCATGTTCGCCGTCGACTGCGAGGCTGAGGTCGACAAGATCGCCCGCGCCGCGCCCGGCAGCCGCGTGATCTGCCGCATCCATTGCGACGGCACCGGCGCCGAATGGCCGCTGTCGCGCAAGTTCGGCTGCGAGCCGGACTACGCTGCCGACATCCTCGAGCATGCCCACAAGCTCGGCCTGGTCGCGCACGGCATCTCCTTCCATGTCGGCTCGCAGCAGCACAACGTGGAAGCCTGGGATCGCGCCCTCGCCTCGACCGCGGCGATCTTCAAGACCTGCGCGGAGCGCGGGATCAATCTCGCAATGGTCAATCTCGGCGGCGGCTTTCCGGCCAAATATCTGCGCAAAACGCCGAAGCTCGAAAGCTACGGCAAGGCGATTTTCAAATCGCTGCGCCGTCATTTCGGCAACCGCCTGCCGGAGACGATCGTCGAGCCGGGCCGCGGCCTCGTCGGCAATGCCGGCGTGATCGAGGCTGAGGTGGTGCTGATCGCCAAGCGCAGCCCGGAAGACGACACCCGCTGGGTCTATCTCGATATCGGCAAATTCCACGGCCTTGCCGAGACCATCGGGGAATCGATCCGGTATCCGATCCGCAC
Organism: Pseudolabrys sp.; assembly: GCA_036278575.1. GTDB lineage: Bacteria > Pseudomonadota > Alphaproteobacteria > Rhizobiales > Xanthobacteraceae > Pseudolabrys. The sequence goes on from DASUKT010000227.1 coordinate 1,373, forward strand.
CCGCAGGGACCGTGACGAGACAGGGCCGTGTATCGTAGCCGGCCCGACCTGCGATTCGGTCGACGTCCTCTATGAGAAGACGCTCTACCCGCTGCCGGTGTCGCTCGCGATCGGTGACAAGGTGCTGATCGAGGCGACGGGCGCCTACACGTCGACGTATTCGTCGGTCGGCTTCAATGGTTATCCGCCGCTGAGGTCGATCGTACTCGATACGTCTCCGCCGGCACTGGCGGCGTAGCCACCCCGAATGAATTCAAACGGGCGGCCTTTGGGCCGCCCGTTTTGCTTGCAGCACCATCAAAGCGGCAAGACTCCCGCCTCGCCCGCCTCGGTCCCGAAGGCGAGCGTCATCCCATTCGCATCCCAGCCGAGGGCGGTTATGGGTGCGTCGCCCGGATGCCGCGCCAGAATTTCCGCGCCATCTTCGACACGCACCAGCAGCGCCATGCCGTCTGCAAAACCGGCGGCGACGATGGGCTGCTTGGGATGGCAAGCGATGACCGATACACGCGAGGGTGATGGCGCGAGCAGTCGCGGCTGTTTGCCCATCGGGCCGTCTTTGCCTTCGTAGGGCCACAGGATGATTTGCTCGGAGCCGGAGGTGGCCAGAAAAGCACCACCGGCGGTCCAGCCGAGCGAGCGCACACGCGCCGAATAGCCGGACATGCGCATGTGCTTGCCATCGGCAAGACGCCAGCCGTGCAGCATCGGCTCCTGCATGGTCGTGACGAGAAATTTGTCGTCCGGGCTGAAGGCGACGCTCAGGTGCGAGCCTTTCCATTCGAGTTTCTCCGGCGCCGCACCCGCCGCATTCGGAAACCAGAGCGTCACGCCATTGTAGTGGGCAACCGCGAGGCGAAATCCTTTCGGCGCGAAGGCGAGACCCGCAACCGTTGACGGCGCATCAAGCGTGCGCTCCTCGCCTTTGCCGGTGCGGACGAACGTGGTCTTGCCGGCCGACCAGGCGATGGCGGCGTCGGGCCCAAGTGTCACATGATCGATCCAGCGCTTTTTTGCATCGCTGACTAACGTTTCGGGGCCTCCGTCGGGACCAGTTGCCACCACCTTGCCATCGTCGCCGGCGGTAATGACACGCTTTCCATCGGCTGCGCTTTCGAGGACTGCTCCGCTATGCACGGGGACGCGCCGCTCATTCCCTTCCTCCGCAAACAGCAGTTCCTGCTCACCGAGCACGAACACCGGCGTCGAGCCGAGAAAATGGACGGCAACGACCGGCGCGCCGGCTGCGACGGGGCGGACGCGATCGGTGACGGAGACGGAAGTGGCGCCGGTGTCAGTCACACTCTTGTCATTGCCGGGCTTGACCCGGCAATCCATCGAAAATGTAAAGCAGATATTTCGAAGGGATGGATGCCCGGGTCAAGCCCGGGCATGACTCGGAATGCGTGGCCGCGTGAGCACTAAGCCGCGCAAGCCTCAAAACCCTGACGGATTTTCTCTTCCGGCAAATTGCGGCCGATGAAGACGATGCGGCTGTCGCGCGTTTCGTCTTCTTTCCATGGCCGCTGATGATCGCCATCGAGGATCATGTGCACGCCCTGGAACACGAAGCGCTCGGGGTCGTCCTTGAACGAAAGAATGCCTTTACAGCGCAGGATGTTCGGCCCTTCCTTGGCGACGAGATCCTGCACCCACGGGAAAAACTTGTCCGGGCTCAGCGCCTTGTCGGTGCGCAGCGCGACCGACTGCATGTCTTCATCGTGGTAGTGCTTGAGACCGTGGCCATGGCTATGGTGATCGTGGCCATTGCCGTGATGATGACGATGATCGCCATCGTGGTGATGATGCTCATGCTCGTCCTCATGCAGGAATTGCGGTTCGATGTCGAGAATACGGTCGAGGTCGAAGGCATTGCGGCCGAGTACCTCGTCGATCTTGACCTTGCTGCGCTCGGTGCGATGCAATCGCGCGTAAGGATTGATGGCGCGAATATGCGCTTCGACGTCGGCAAGTTCATCCGGAGTCACCAGATCGGTCTTGTTGACGATGATGACGTCGGCAAAGGCGATCTGGTTCTTCGCCTCCGGTGCATCCTTCAGGCGATCCTTCAGCCACTTAGCGTCGGCGACTGTGACGACCGCATCAAGCTTGGTTTTGGCGCCGACTTGCTCGTCGACGAAGAACGTCTGTGCGACCGGCGCCGGATCGGCCAGGCCGGTCGTTTCGACGATGATCGCGTCGAATTTCCCCTTGCGCCGCATCAGCCCGTCGATGATGCGCACGAGATCGCCGCGCACGGTGCAGCAAATGCAGCCGTTGTTCATCTCGAACACTTCTTCATCGGCATTGACCACGAGCTCGTTGTCGATGCCGATCTCGCCGAATTCGTTGACGATGACGGCAAACTTCTTGCCGTGCGGTTCGGAGAGAATGCGGTTGAGCAGCGTCGTCTTGCCGGCGCCGAGATAGCCGGTAAGGACCGTGACGGGAATTTTATCGGACTGGGCGGTCATGGGGGCTCCGGGGTGAGCGCCAGATATATTCATCGCAGCGCAAAAACGGAAGCGGACATCAGGCCTCGAGATGGCGGCCGGCAAGCCGCCGCCAGGCCAGCCCCCCAACCGGCCCAAACACCACAGATACGCAATAAAGAGCGCCGGCAACCAGCGTGACCGCCGGTCCCGCAGGGACCCGCGCGTGAAACGAAATCAGCACCCCTGCGACACCCGATACCAGCGCGGTCGCAGCAGAAAGCAGGACGAGCCTGCTCACATCGCGCGCCCAAAACCGGCTGATCGCCGCCGGCACGATCATTATCCCCACGCCGAGCAAGGTCCCGAGCGCGTGAAACCCGCTGACGAGATTGAGCACCAGCATCGCCAGGAATACGAAATGCGATGTACTGCCAGCTGAGCTGACAGAGCGCAGAAAATGCGGATCGACGCACTCCAGCACGAGCGGGCGGTAGATCAATGCAAGTGCAACAAGGCTGATCGTCGTGTTCGTTGCGATCACCAGCAGCTTTTCCGTGCTCATCCTGGCTTCGGCTTCGCCAAACAAAAAATCGATCAGGCGAGTGGTATCGATGCCGTTGATCGTGACGATGACGATGCCGAGCGCAAGGGAAAGCAGGAGAAAAACGGCCAGCGACGCGTCCTCCTGTATTTCGGTCGCGCGCGTGACAAGGCCCGACAAGAGGGCGACGCCGATACCGGCGACCACGCCGCCGATTGTCATTGCAATCACGCTCAGGCCGCCGACGAGAAACCCGATCGCGACACCCGGCAAAATCGCGTGCGACACCGCATCGCCGACGAGGCTCATGCGACGCAGCATCAGGAACACACCGACCGGGCCGGCGCTCAAGGCAAGCGCCAGAACGGCAACGAGTGAATGCCGCACATTCGGCTCGCGGAGCGGCTCGATAAAAGCGTGATTCAGCATATCAGGCGGCGCGCGTCTCGACGCACTCCTGCGCTTCCTCGTCGAAGGCTTCGCACATCTGCCGCGCTTTCATCAGATTGGCAGGCTTGAGCACAGCGTCCGTATCGCCCCAGGCGATCGGCTCGCGCGCCAGGAGCAAGGTCTGGGGAAAATGCGCCCTCACCAGATCGATGTCGTGCAAGGCGGCCAGTACGGTACGCTTCTCGCCATGCCAGCGGCGGATCAACGCGAGCAGGTCCTCCACCGTCTTGCTGTCGACCGCGTTGAAAGGCTCGTCGAGCACGATGATGCGGGCATCCTGCAGCAGGAGCCGCGCAAACAGCATGCGTTGAAATTGCCCGCCCGACAGGCTGCCGATCGTGCGCAGCTCGAATCCGGTCAAGCCCACTGCGGCGATGGCGTCTTCGATCTTCCCATGCAGATTTCCGCTGAGGCTGCCGAATACGCCGACGTGCCGCCACAAGCCCATGGCGATCATGTCGTAAACGGTCAGGGGAAAATTCCGGTCGATATCCACGACCTGCGGCAGATAAGCGATGGCGCGCCCGTCCGCCGCGCCGAACGCTATACTGCCGGCAAGCGGTTTGATCGCGCCGACGAGGCCCTTGAACAGCGTCGATTTGCCGGCGCCATTAGGGCCGACGACCGCAAGCAGCGCGCCCTCCTCCACCACCCCGTTCAGATGATGCACCGCGGGGTGGCGGTCATAACCCAGCGTCAGATTTTTGAATTGGACCTGCGCGGCCATTTCCTTTGCCTTCATCCGCCCGCCCACAGCACCGCCAACCACAACAAGACGCTCAATGCCGCTGCCAGGCCCAGCCGTGACCAGACCGAAACCCGTAGCAGTGACGGCGAAACGGTGGCCGGCGGATGGGTGTGACCGGGGTGATGATGCTGATGCGCCATGCAAATCGCGCCATTCGCGCTATTTGTTACATTATAACATTTGGCCGGCTTTGCAATCCGCGCTAGTTTCCGCGGCGATGGAGATGGGGTTCCTCCGATAACCGCCCTGCGGTCATGAACCGAATGGGCTGATGACTCCTACCGCGTTAACCAGCGGTAGGACTCCGTCCAAGCCGCCGCGGGCGGCTTTTTTGTTGCTCGCGTACAAATGTGAGGCGACGAATGAATTATCTGATCGTTTTTGCCGGCGGTGGCATTGGCGCGGCGCTGCGTCACGGTTTCAACATGCTGTTCGCCCGCGCTCTCGGCACGGCATTCCCTTACGCAACCCTGTTCGAGAACGTGACCGGCTCGGTCGTCATGGGCCTTCTGGCGGCAGCTTTCGCGTTCAAGAGCGATATACCGCAGCATGTGCGGCTGTTTCTCACCACCGGTATTCTCGGCGGCTATACGACCTTCTCGACCTTTTCGCTGGATACCGCGGTGCTCTATGAGCGCGGCGAAATCGGCATGGCGGCAGCCTATGTGCTGCTGTCGATGGCGCTGTCGATCGGCGGATTGTTTGTGGGTCTGGCAGTCGTAAGAAGCTTCTCGTAACAAGCGGCCTTTTACGCTCCGTGCATTCGGAGCGCTCTATTCCATCGGCCGCATGCCGAGCTTATCCAGCAACGTCCTGTCGCGATCGCGATCGGGATTGGGCGTCGTGAGCAATTTCGGTCCGTAAAAGATCGAATTGGCGCCGGCGAGGAAGCAGAGTGCTTGCGTCTCCTCGCTC